>JBATEA010000400.1:0-10345 GCA_049663745.1 Steroidobacteraceae bacterium
CTTTAAAGGGGTGCGTCCCCTTTTTGGTATAAAGGGCCGCGCCCGGGCCGGCCCGTGGCGAGGAGCCCGAGCACGATGACCCCCACAGTGGACCTGGCCCGTCAGCTGGTCGCCCGCCCATCGGTGAGCCCGGATGACGCGGGTTGCCAGGACCTCCTGATCGCGCGGCTGGAGCCGCTGGGTTTCAAGGTCGAGCGGCTGCGCTTCGGCGACGTGGACAATTTCTGGGCACTTCGCGAGTCGGGTCCCGGGCCCCTGCTCTGTTTCGCCGGTCACACCGACGTCGTGCCGACAGGTCCGCTGGAACACTGGCACTCCGATCCGTTCGAGCCCGTGATCCGCGACGGCTGCCTGTTCGGCCGCGGTGCGGCGGACATGAAAAGCGGGCTCGCGGCGATGGTGACGGCCGCCGGGGAATTCATCACCGCGCAGCCACGGTTCAACGGTGCGATCGCCTTCCTGATCACCAGCGATGAGGAAGGCCCATCCGTGGACGGCACGCGCCGCGTCGTCGAGCTGCTTGCGAGCCGTGGCCAGCGGATCGATTTCTGCGTAATCGGCGAACCTTCGAGCCTGAAGGTCTTCGGCGACACGATCCGCATCGGCCGGCGCGGCTCGCTTTCCGGAACGCTGACCGTGCATGGTGTCCAGGGCCATGTCGCCTACCCGCAGCTGGCCGACAACCCGATACACCGGGTGGCGCCGGCGATTGCGGAACTTGCGGCGCGGACCTGGGACCAGGGCAGCGCGCATTTCCCGCCGACGACCTTCCAGGTCAGCAATCTCAACGCGGGCACCGGCGCGCCGAACGTGATCCCGGGAGAATTGACAGCGCAATTCAACCTGCGCTGGTCGCCCGCACAGACGCTTGACGGGCTCAAGGCAGCCGTCGCGGGAATCCTGGACCGCCATCAACTGCGCTACACGCTCGAGTGGTCGGTCTCGGGCCAGCCTTATTACAGCCCGCCGCGCAGGCTCGCCCCGATCGCACAGGCGGCCGTGCAGGAGATCGCGGGGCGCATTCCGGAAATGTCGACCGGTGGCGGCACCTCCGACGGGAGATTCTTCGCGCCGCTCGGCGCCGAAATCATCGAACTCGGGGTCGGTAACCGGACGATCCACATGATCGACGAATGCTGCAGGGTCGAGGACATCGACCAGCTGCATCGCAGCTACGTGTCGCTTCTCAGGCGGGTGTTCGCCGCAGGTTGATCCAGATTCCGCCGGCCGTCGCGAGCAGCGCGAACACGAACAACCAGCCGGGCATCGACAGCCCCAGAATCGTGAAGTCCACCTTCGCGCATTCGCCGCCAGCCTTGAAGACCTTCAGGATCACTTCCGTCAGCGGGAAGATGTCGAGCATGAAAGCGAGGTCCGCGCCGCAGGAAGCAACCGAACCGGGCGGCTGCATCTGGATCCAGACGTGACGGCCCGCCGTGATCATGGTCGCCAGCCCGGTCAAGCCAATCAGCGCCGCATAGATCGCACCGCGCAGGCGGCCAGCGGAATTCAGCGCCGCCAGCAGGAATGCGACGCCCATCGCCGCGACAGTCACGCGCTGGAATATGCACAGGTGGCAGGGCTGGACTTCGAGGATGTACTGCGTGTAAAAAGCGGCCGCGAGCGCGAGCGCGCAGGCCGCAAATCCGATCCAGTTTCCGTCGCGCCGGGACGGCATCCTCAGCCCTGGCGCTCCACGGCGGAATCGCGGATCTGGCGCTCGGCATCATCCAGCGACAGGTGCCGGATATCCTTGCCGTGCACCATGTAGACCGTGTACTCGCAGATGTTCTTGGCATGGTCGCCGATGCGCTCCATGGCACGAACCACCCACATGATCTCGAGAGCGCGCCGAATGGAGCGCGGGTCTTCCATCATGAAGGTAATGCTCTGGCGCTGGATCGCCTCGTATTCCTCGTCCACCTTGCGGTCGCGGCGCGCGACCTCGAAGGCCTCATCTGCGTCGAGGCGTGCGAATGAGTGCAGGGAGTCGTGCACCATCTCGGTGACCAGCTTGCCGAGGTGGCGGATCTCGCGATAGTGGTCCGCGGGCTTCTCCATCGAGGCAAGTTTCGCCGCAATGAAACCGACTTTCTCGACCTCGTCTCCGATGCGCTCGAGATCCGTGATGGTCTTGATGATCGCGACCATGACCCGCAGGTCCGACGCGGTCGGCTGGCGGGTCGCGATGATCCGGCCGCACTCCTCGTCGATCTCGACTTCCATCCGGTTGACTTTGTAATCGTCGCGAGCGATCTGCTCGCCGAGTTCGCTGTCGCCCTCGACCAGCGCGACCACGGCCTGCTGCAACTGCTGCTCGACGAAACCGCCCATCTGCATGACGCGCGTGCGGACGCGCTCCATGTCTTCGTTGAAGCGCCGCGATATGTGCTGGCCCAGGTCAGCCGGTTCCATGCTCCGCACTCCCGGTCGATCACGTCGACCTTGATCCATCATATCGCAGCGCTACCGCGATCAGAACTTGTAGTTCAGGTCGAGCTGCAGGCGCTTGTAGTCGAGCTCGTTGGTCTGGTCGAAATTGCGCTTGTTCAGGAAATACTGCGCATTCAACGTCCAGCCCGTGGCGAGTCCGTACCCGAACCGGAACTGCTGGCCGCTGCCCTGCGTCGCGCCGCCGGCGAAGTCGGAGTCGGTCAGCGCGCCGAAGAGCGAGTCCTTCTCGATTTCCTGGTGCACGATGCCGAACTCAAATTTGCCCGGATCCGCCTTGCCGAGCTGGAATCCGAGGCTGTAGGCGGTATTCAGGTCGCCTGGATCCTCGTTTTCGGCGTAGTTCGCAAACAGCATCAGCGGCAGGTTCCCGACTTTCATGTCTGCCTGGGCGCCCACTTCGAAGGTGTTGAAGTCGAAGAGCAGACATTGCGTCGCCCCGCTCACCGGCGCCGGCAGCAGGCACTCGGAGGTCGCTGCATAGGTCGAGTTGCCGGCCGGAAAGTCGGCGAAATTGACGGTCGAGTCCTGTACCGCGCCGAAATCGTTGTACATCGCGTACGCGGTCAAGGTGCCCCAGGGTGCGGCCCACTTGTAACCAAGCTGCGCGCCAAACAGGTTCGCGTCGGCTCCTGCTACTCCCGCCCTGCTGGTGTTCACTTCTGAGAGCCAGAAGCCCCAGGCATTCACGAACAGGCCGGTCTTGGCGCCGTACTTGAATGAAGCACCTTCGGGATTGATGTCGCCGTCGTAGAACATGCTGAGGCCCGGGCGGAACCATGGATACTTCTGCTTGCCGAGTGTGACCACCGCATTGTCGAACGCCTTCCAGTCGACATACGCCTGGTCGAGGCGCAGGCTCTTGCGCTGGTTGGCGTCCGTCAACGTCGCATTGGTCGAACGCGGGTCCGTGTCGTCGCCGGTCGCCAGCTGGAAACCGGCATTCAACGTGTCGTTGATCTTGGCGTCGATCCCGAAGCGCACCCGCAGGCGCTCGCGGTCGCGCTGCGGGGCGGCCTCCTGGTCGATGCCTTCATGGCGGTAACGGAAGTCGCCCTTCAGCTTGATCTTTGAAGCCCAGTCGGCTGACGCGACCTTGGCCCCGGACTTGGCCAGCTGGTCGGTCTGGTTGTCGTTGGTCGACTCGACGCCGGCGACCCGCTCCTCGACCTGACCGGTTTTCTGCGCAGTCTCGGCCTGCCTCGCCTCCAGCTCCTGCACTTTCTGCGTGAGCACCTGCAGCTGCTGCTTCAGGGCCTCGAGCTCCGAATTTGTGTTCTGCTGGGCGTGGGCCGCCAGCGGGGCCGCCATCACGAGGCCGAGTGCGCTGACGGTTATCAGATTGCGCATGATCGTGTCCTTCTGGTTGTTTGGTCCGGATTACAGGCTTTTCAGCGTGTTGAGGGCGGTCGCATCCTGGTGCGCCTTGGCGCGCTGCGCCGGCGGCGAGGCCACCAGGCCCTTGTCGGCGAGGTAGCCGTCCTCACCCATCGCCTTGTCGCTGGTGTACTCGGCGAGGAATTCCTTGATGCCGGGTATGACGCCGACATGCGCCTTCTTGACGTAGATGTACAGGGTGCGCGAGATCGCGTACTTGCCCGAGGAAATCGTGTCGTAGTCCGGCGCGACGCCCTCGATGATCGAGCCATGCAGCGTGTTGAGGTTTTCCTCGAGGTAGCTGTAGCCGAAGATGCCGAGCGCGGTCGGGTTCGCGCCGAGTTTCTGCACGATCAGGTTGTCATTTTCGCCGGCCTCGATGTAGCCGCCATCTTCGCGCAGCGTGTCGCACACTCTCTTGAAGCGTCCCTCGTCGATGCTTTTCAACTGCTTGATCCATGCGAAGGACTCGCAGCCATTCTCCATCGCGAGCTCGACGAATGAGTCGCGTGTACCGGAAGTCGGCGGCGGACCCAGCACCTCGATCTTGGCGGCGGGCAGCGATGGGTTCAGCTCTTTCCAGGTCCGGTACGGGTTGGCCACCAGGTTCTGGCCGGATGCATCCGGCACCTGCTTGGCGAGCGCAAGGTAGATGTCCTTGCGGGTCAGCTTGAACTGCGGCGCCGACTTGGCATTGGCGATCGCGATGCCGTCGAAGCCGACAGTGATCTCGACGATGTCATTGACGCCGTTCTTCCTGCAGGTATCGAGTTCGCCCTGCTTGATGCGCCGCGACGCATTGGTGGCGTCCGGGAACCGCACGCCGACGCCGGCGCAGAAGAGCTTCATGCCACCACCGGTGCCCGTGCTCTCGACCTTCGGCGTCTTGAACTTGCCGGCGCGGCCGAATTGCTCGGCAACCGCCGAGGTGAACGGGAACACCGTCGAGGAACCGACGATGCTGATGTAATCGCGCGCGGACTGCGCAAGGGCCGCCGGGGCGGCAAGGACCGCGGCAAGGGCCGCTATGAACACTTTCCTGTACACGTTGCTTCCTCCAGTGCTGGCCATCGGACTGTTCACGCCGGCCCGAAACCGGGAGCCTCAGCGTGGGCCGGTACTGTAGTTGGCGTTTGTTACAGAAATGCGTCAGCCGCGGGCGCGGCCGGGAATGCCCGCCGGCGGGGCTATGCGTCGCAACGGGAAGTGCGCGGTAAAAGTCGAGCCGCGGCCTTCGTCACTCGTGATCTCGAGCCGCCCGCCATGTCGCTGCAGGCCGTGTTTCACGATGGAAAGCCCGAGCCCGGAGCCGCCACGGGCGCGCGCGCGCGCCTTGTCGACCCGGTAGAAACGCTCGGTCAGTCTCGGCAGGTGTTCCGCTGCGATGCCGATGCCGGTATCCACGACCGCGAGGTGCGCGCCTGCATCGTCGCTCGACCAACGCACGGTGATGCTGCCATCCGCCGGCGTGTACTTGACGGCATTGGAAATGAGGTTCGACGCGATCGAGTGCAGCTCACGATCGCTGCCCAGGAGACCCGCGCCGGAGCGGATGTCGAGCTCGAAACGCGGCGGCGCCGCCGCCGAGGCCCGCGCGTCGCGGACGACGCGCTCGATCAGCTCCGGCACGTCCACGGGCAGCATCGGCGCCTCGTCGGCGTTCGACTCCATGCGCGAAAGCTCCAGAAGGTCCTCGACGATCTCGCGCATGCGTGCGGCCTGCAGTCGCATGTCTGCGATCGGCTCGCGCCATTCGACGCCGAGGCCGTCTTCCTCTCCCAGCTGGTCGAGATAGCCGGAGATGACGGTCAGCGGTGAACGGAGTTCATGCGAGGCGTTGGCGACGAAGTCCTTGCGCATCTGTTCGAGGCGCGCTTCGCGCGTCACGTCGCGCGCCAGCATCAGGTACTGCCCGCCCGCTGCGATCACGATGAGCGCCAGCGCGCGTTCTCCGCCCTGCACCCGGATGACGACGCCCGCGCCGCCGCCCGGACCCCGGAGGTAGGTCGAGAATTCCGGCTGCCGGACCAGGTTCTCGATCGGCATGCCGCGGTCTGCATTGCGCCGCAGGCCGAGCAGCTGCGCCGCCATGCGGTTGAACCATAGTATTTCGTGGTTCCGCGACAGCAGGACGACACCGTCCGGCAGGGCGGCGCTCAGGCGCCGGAACTCGCGGAACAACTGCACCACGCGCTGCTTGTGGAACTGCTTGCGCCGGTAGATGCGCCCGATCTGCGAAACCACATCGCCCCAGACTCCGCCGAAATCGGGAGGATCTTCCTGCGCGCGGTGGTGCAGCCAACGCTGCAGCCGGAACAGGTTCACGAGCTGCAGGCAGAGCAGCCCGCCGAGGACGGCGGTGACCCAGAGCCAGATGCGCCCGAAGACGAGACCCAGCCCGATCGCTGCGGCAAGGGCTGCGGCGAGCCTCGCGATTGCGAAGGACCAGGCCTTGGGCACGATTCACCCGTCCTGCGTCGAGAAGCGATAGCCCGCACCGCGCACGGTCTGGATGAAGCGGTCGCAGCCGCTCTGCTCCAGCGCCTTGCGCAGGCGCCGGACGTGCACGTCCACCGTGCGCTCTTCCACGTAGACATTGCCGCCCCAGACGCGGTCGAGCAGCTGGCTGCGGGAATAGACGCGTTCGGCATGGGTCATCAGGAAAGCCAGCAACCGATATTCGGTCGGGCCCAGGGCGATCGCATGTCCATCCGCCATGACGCGATGCGCGGCCTGGTCGAGCGTCAGTCCGCCGAAATCGACCTTGCCTTCGGCGCCCGCCGGGGCCATGCGGCGCAGCAGCGCCTGGATCCGCGCAGTGAGCTCGCGCGCCGAGAATGGCTTCGTGACGTAATCGTCGGCGCCACCCTCGAGGCCGGCGATCTTGTCGGATTCGTCGGCCCGCGCGGTCAGCATGATGACCGGAATGTCGCGGGTGTTCGGATCCTTGCGAAGCTGGCGCGTCAATTCGAGGCCGCTCGTGTCCGGCAGCATCCAGTCCACGAGCACGAGTTCCGGCCGCCGGTTGGCGATGCTGGTGCGGGCAGCCCGGGCATCCTCGGCGAGCGCGACCTGGAAGCCGGCGCGCCGCAGTCCGAAGGCAATCAGGTCGCGTATCGGCTGCTCGTCCTCGACGACCAGAATCAAGGTTTCCTCCTTGCGCAGCCGGGTAGCCTGACGATTCATTATTCAGGAATTATGACATCCACGATCTCAGCGGCGATGCACGACCTCATTTCGGAGGTAGACCGGGAGCGCCAGCGCAGCCGGCACGCCATGGCCGGCGCAAAAGTCTGCGGCCGCGATCCGCGCGATGTCGGAAGCTCGCGGCAACAGCCCGGGTGCCGTACCGATGAGCCGCGAGCCAAGGCGCGCCGCGAGCTGCGGATAGGCCGCGAATCCATGACCTGCGCCGAACCAGCTGCCTTCCGGCGCCGTGACCTCGGCAGGACCGGCGAGCGCTTCCTGCGTCAATGCCAACGGCTGGATCGCGCTGCAATCGAAAGCCGCCCAGTAGACCTGCCCCATGCGCGCATCCATGCAGACCAGCTGTCGCTTGCACCCGGACTGGCGCGCGCCCGCCACCGCGACCGCCGCGAGATCGCTGACCGGCAGCACTGGAAGTCGCGCGCCGGCCGCGAGGCCCTGCGTGAGGCCCGCGGCGATGCGAAGGCCGGTGAAGCCGCCGGGACCGCGACCGAATGCGATGGCATCGAGCTGCGCGAGCCCGATCCCCGCCTCCGCCAACAGTTCATCCACCATCGGCAGCAGTCGCTCGGCATGGCCGCGGCCGAGCAATTCATGGCGTTCGATCAGGCCCGCTTCATGCAGAAGTGCCGCCGAACAGGCCTCGGTCGCCGAATCGAGCGCCAGCAGATTCATGCCTGGCGCGCCTCCGGCACCCCGAGCCCGGCTGCTGCGAGCCTGCGCCGCAGGAATGCGAGAGCTTCGGCGCGATCGGCCGCGATCCTGGCCGGCGGCAGCGCAGCGATGAATTTCGGGCCGTAACCGCGGCTGCGAAGCCGCGGGTCGCAGATGACCACGACGCCGAAATCCTCCCGATCGCGGATCAGGCGCCCGAATCCCTGCTTCAGCGCAAGCACCGCCTGCGGCAGCTGGAACTCATGGAACGGATTGCCGCCCCGGCGCCGGATGCCTTCGAGCCGGGCTTTCAGCAACGGGTCCTCCGGCGCGGCGAATGGCAACTTGTCGATGACCACGAGCACGAGCGCGTGACCGCGCACGTCCACTCCCTCCCAGAAGCTCGCCGTGCCGAGCAGCACGGCATTGCCCAGCTCCCTGAATCGCGCGAGCAGCGTCTCGCGCGGCGCCTCGCCCTGGACGAGCAACGGATAGCCGTTGCGGAACATCGGCAGGGCCTCGAGCCGGCGCGCGGCTTCGCGTAATGCGCGGTGGCTAGTGAACAGCAGGAAACTGCGGCCACCCGCCGCCTCGACCAGCGGCAAGGCTTCGTCCAGCACGCGCCCCGTGTAACCGGGGCTCGCCGGATCCGGCATGCCCACCGGCAGGTGCAGCAGGACCTGGCGTTTGAAATCGAACGGGCTGTCGATGCGCACGGATGCCGCACCCGTGGCGCCGATGCGGCCGAGGAAGTGCGAAAAATCGTCGCCGACGGCGAGTGTCGCCGAAGTGAAAATCCAGGCGCCGCCCTGGGCGCGCATCAGCTCGCCGAGCCGTGCCGCCACTTCAAACGGCGTGAAGGAAAATGTGAACCCGCGACTGCTGGTTTCGACCCAGCGGAGCCCGCTTTCCACCTCTGCATCGAGCAACTGCCGAAGCATGTCACCCAGCTTGATCGCACGCCGCCGGCATTGCCGAAGTCCCGGGTCTTCGCTCTCAGTCTCCGCCAGGTCTCCGCCAATGTGTTCCAGGCATTCACCCGCCGCCTCGAGGGCTGCGCAGAATTCACCGGGCAATGCGGCCCATTCGATGCGCTCGCCGCGGCCGCTGATTGCCGCCTGGGCCAGCGAAATGGCGTTTTCGAGGGCCGCAAGATGTTCGCGCGCCGCCGACTGCGCAAGTCCGGCGCGTGTCAATTCGGCCAGTGTGTCGCGCGCGAATGCCGTGCATTGCCGCCCGGCGAGCGACAGGCCGAAGAATTGCGCGGCAATCTCGGGCACCTGGTGTGCCTCGTCCAGCACGACCGCCTCGGTGCCCGGCAGCAATTCGCCGAAGCCCTCGTCCTTCAGCGCGAGGTCCGCGAGCAGCAGGTGGTGATTGACGACGACGATGTCGGCGGCCTGCGCTTCGCGCCGCGCGAGCACGACGTGGCATCGCGAGTACTCCGGGCATTCGACGCCCAGGCAGTTTTCGCGGGTCGATGTCACGGCGCTCCAGGCCGGGTCCGAATCGCGCAGGCTCCTGACCTCGGCCAGGTCGCCAGTGGTCGTGCTGCGGGACCACTTGCGGATCCGTGCAATCATCCTGCGCTCCGGCTGCTCCATCCCCGGCAGCGATTGCATCTGCTCCGCCAGGTTGAGCCGATGCCGGCAGAGATAGTTGGCGCGCCCCTTCAGCAGCGCGACCCGCACCGGTCGCCCCGTGGCTTTCGACACCGTCGGCAGGTCGCGGTGAAACAGCTGGTCCTGCAGGGTCCGGGTCCCGGTCGAGATGATGACCTGGCGCCCGGACAGCAGTGCCGGGACGAGATAGGCGTAGGTCTTTCCGGTGCCGGTGCCGGCCTCGATCGCGAGCATGCCTCGACTTTCGAGCGTTTCCCCGACCCAGTCAGCCATCAATTGCTGTTCACGACGCGATTCGAATCCGTCGATCGCGCGCGCAAGCGGCCCATCGGGTCCGAGCAGACCGGAATATGTTCTGGAATCGGCCATCCGGGCAGTCTCAGGGCATTTTCGTTCGAGAGCAACGCGTTTCGACTGCGGCCTTGCTTATAATCCGTGCTCCCCGCGAGCGAGGAAGTCATGGCGACGGCAGTCGATTCACAGTCCATTCCCCGACAGGCTCCGCCGGAACTGCAGCGCTGGGTCGAGCAGGTCGCGTTGCGCACGCGGCCCGAGCGCGTGCATTGGTGCGACGGCTCGGACGACGAGTACCGCCTGCTGATCCGCCAGATGCTGGCGTCGAACGATCTGCACGAACTGAATCCGGCGACTCACCCCGGCTGCTACCTGCATCGCTCCAATCCCTCGGACGTTGCGCGGGTCGAGCACCTGACCTTCGTCTGCTCCGGGCAGCAGGATGATGCCGGCCCCAACAACAACTGGATGGCGCCTGCCGAGGCGCGCCGCAAGATGGATGCGCTCTTCGACGGATGCATGCGCGACCGCACGATGTACGTGGTCCCGTATTGCATGGGCCCGATCGATTCGCCTTACTCGCGCTGCGGGGTCGAAATCACCGACAGCGCCTACGTTGCGGCCAACATGCGGCTGATGACGCGCATGGGCAGCGCCGCGCTTGCGCGAATCGCCACTGACGGGAGCTTCGTGAAGGGCCTGCATTCGATCGGTCAACTCGATCCGGATCGCCGCTACAT
>JBATEA010000401.1:0-5839 GCA_049663745.1 Steroidobacteraceae bacterium
CTGCCGTACATGCAGGCGATCTGGCATTACGCACAGGGCATGGCGGCCGTGCGCCAGGAAAGGCTGGACGATGCAAAGGCGCATCATGAGGCGCTGGTGAAAGCCGCGTCAGATCCGGTGATCGAGAAGATGATGTCCTGGGATCGCTACTCGCTGCTCAGCGGCGTGCGCATCGGCGAGCGCTTCGTGGCGGCGGAACTGGCGCGTGCCGGCGGCGACTTCGATGGCGCCATCAATGCGCTCAAGGGGGCAGTCGAGGTCGAGGACGGGCTGCTCTACGACGAGCCGCCGGCCTGGCATTGGCCGACGCGCCAGGCGCTCGGAGCGATGCTGCTCGCGGCCGGCAAGCCGGCGGAAGCGGAAGCGGCTTACCGCGAAGAACTGCGGCGCAATCCGGAAAATGGCTGGTCGTTGCATGGCCTCGAGCGCGCGTTGCGCGCCCAGGGGAAGAAGGCGGAGGCCAAGGAAGTCGCCGAACGCTTTGCGCGCGCATGGGCGAATGCCGATATAGACCTCAGCAGCAGCTGATCGCGGATAGTGGCGCAGACGCTCAGCGAGCGCGACCCACCAGCGGCGACAGGTCGGCGACGAGCGCGCCGAGCTCGTACGGCGGCTGAAAGTAGGCGACGACCCTGGCGCGCGGGTCGATCAGCACGAGCGCGGCCGAATGATCGACAGTGTACGCACCCCCGGGTCCGGGATTGCGCACGTGGGCAAGGCCAAGGCCTTCGCAGAATCCGTCGATCCGGGCCTGCGTGCCGGTGACTCCGATCATCCGCTCGTCGAAGTGACCGACGTACGGCGCCAGCACTTCCGGTGTGTCCCGCTCAGGATCGACGCTGACGAATAACGTCTGCAGGTCGCCGCCGCGCTGACGCAGGCGTTCAGCCAGCGCAGCGAGCAACGCAAGTGTGGTGGGGCAGATATCCGGGCAACTCGTGAAGCCGGTGAATACCAGGCTCCAGCGCCCTGCAAAAACCTCGCGCGTCAGTGCGTGGCCGTGCTGATCGATGAGCTCGAAAGCGGCGACTGGCCGCGGTCGCGGCAGCGGCGTCCCGGAGCGGATCTCGATGGACGCCGGCGTCAGCAGCGTCGCGGCGACCACGCCACCCGAGGCGGCGGCCAGCACCCAGAGGACGGTCCGGCGAGAAAGCATCTGTCGCAGAGATCTTCTTCCAGGCACCCGGCCAACAATCTCTCAGAGCGCGCCGAGATCACCGTGCACGGTCTTGCCCTCGAACAGCGTGACCAGGACTTTGGCATCCGAAATCTCGCTCGCCGCGATGTCGAACAGGTTACGGTCGAGGATCGCGAGGTCCGCGAGCTTGCCGACCTCGATCGAGCCGGTCTCGGCCTCATGACGATTGACGTAGGCCGCATTGATCGTGAACGCCGCGATCGCCTCGGGCAGGTCGATGCGCTCGGACGGCAGGAAAGGCGTCTTGGTCTCGCCGAACGGTCCCATGCGCGTGACCGCGACCTCGATCTCTTCGAGCGGATTGGCGGAGGACACCGACCAGTCGCTGCCGAAGGCCACCACCGCGCCGCTGCGCAGGACACTGCGAATCGGATAAATCCACTGCGCCCGTTCCTTGCCCATGAACGGCAGCGTGAGGTCGGTGATGTAGGGATCGGCGAACGCCCACAGCGGCTGGAAGTTTGCCGTCACGCCCAGTTCGCGAAAGCGCGGCACGTCCGTCGGCTGGATGACTTCCAGGTGGGAGATATGGTCGCGATGCCCGAGATCGCCATTGGCCTTGCGGGCCGCCTCGATCGCGTCCAGCACCTCGCGAATGGCTCCATCGCCGATCGCATGGAAGTGCAGCTGGAATCCATCCGCATCGAGCGTCGTGACAATGGTCTTGAGCTTCTCCGGGTCCACCATCGGGATGCCGTAGACCTTGTCCTTGCCGGGCAGCTTGTAGGGTTCCAGGACGACTGCCGTGTAATTCTCGATTACGCCGTCCTGCATGATCTTGACGGTGCGCGCATCGACCTGTCCCTTGGTGTAGGTGCTGCTCAGGCGTTTGATATTGTCGATCTGCTCGAGGCCCTGATCGCGTTCCCACCAGATCGATCCGACCACGTGCAGCGAGAGCTCGCCGGACTGGTCGACCGCCTGGTAGGCCTTCAGGTCGGGCTCGTCCACCGATGCATCCTGGATGCCGGTGATGCCGAATCCGTTCAGCAGCTTGATCGCATAGCGCAGTCCGGCCTGCAGCTGCTCCGGCGTATTGTCGGGCGCCTTCGCCGACACCAGGCTGCCAGCGCCCTCCTGCAGGGTGCCGATCGCGCGTCCGGTCCTGGGATCGCGGTCGATGCGCCCGTCCGGCGGATCCGGCGTCTCGTCGGTGATCCCGGCTGCCTCCAGCGCCTTGCTGTTGACCCAGGTCGTGTGGCCGTCGGTGCTGGAGAGCATCACGGGACGATCCGGCACGACGCTATCGATCAGCTCGCGGCTTGCGACACCGCCTGGACCGAAAGCCGACATGAGCCAGCCGCCGCCCAAGATCCACGGCTCCTTCGGGTGCGTCTCCGCGTACTCCTTGATTTTCGCAACGTACTGGTCGGCGGTCGTGAGCCCATTGAGGTCACAGCGGGTGGCTTCGACGCCCGCGCTGATCGGGTGGATATGCACATCCTGGAATCCGGGCATCAACATGCGGCCCTTCAGGTCGACCACGCGCGTCGCCTGCCCGACATGGGTCTCGAGATCCTTGTTTGTGCCGACGAATACGATGCGGCCGTCGCGGATCGCGAGCGCCTGTGCCCAGCTCCGCGCGCCGTTCACCGTGTAGATCGCGCCATTCCTGAAAGCGAGATCGGCCGCCGCAGGGGCGTCCGCGACGGCCGGCTCTTTCTTCGCGCAGCCGGCGCCGAGGGCCGCGAGGCCCGCGATCAGCAGGCCGCAGAGCGGGCGCCGAAAGTTACTGGTTCGCATGGACATACGTGGCCCCCACCTGTCGGGAAAGTGTTACTGGAAATCGCGCGGTATCGTCCTGGTCCAGGTCTTCTCGCGCACCAACTTGCCATTTTCCGTCAGCCGCCGCATGTAGTTGTAATAAAAATTATCGTGGTCGCTCTTGAAGGACAATTCCGCCTCCCAGAGCAGGCTGCGGCCCGGCAATTCCACTTCCATCCGGTGCGTGCCCAGCACGGAAGCCCGGCCTGGTTCGCCGTCCGTGACGTCGTGGCGGATGGTCTCGTGGTAGCGCTCCGTGCCCCACGGATAGCGGTAGCCTCCGCTGTTGGTGGCGGTCGCGGTCGCCGCACCGGTCTGGGGGTTGCGATCGACCGAGGAGATCTCGCCGTAGCCGGAACTGGTGCCGGCATCGAGTGTCTGGTAGCCCGGCATCGCCGGATCCGTCGCGGGCGGCAGGAAGGCGGGCACCGGACGCTTCTCGAATGGCACGACCGGCAGGGACAGCCGTGAGCGGTCGAGCCGGAGCGTCGTCGTCATCGGGTCGGGAGTCGGCCACAGCATCGGCCACTGCGCATTGTTGACCGCGAGCCGGATGCGGTGTCCCTTCGGAAACACCCAGGACGTGAAATGCATCTCGATGTCGATCGTGAATTCCTGTCCGGGCACGATCGCCGAAGGCTCGCGCGCCGACAGGCGGTGATTCCCGTTGAATGCCGCGCCCGCGACCTGCGTCACCGTGCCGTCGGGTGCGATGTCGGATAGCCGCGCCATCCAGTTGGCGCGCGGCGCATCGGCGGACACGGCGAGCGTGGCGCGCGGCAGGCCGAGGATTTCCATGTCGTCGGCCAGCGGCGCGCTGTCGTAGGTGAGGCTGAAAGCATCGGTCGGGCGCTGATCGTGCGCGACGTCGCCCCACCACATGACCGGCCCGCCGGCCTCGATGCCGATCGAAGGCAGGTAACGCAGCCAATGCGTCGCGCCGGGCGACCGTTCGGATTGCAGCGTGTGATCGTCCTGCGGAAACAGGATTTGCTCGCGAATGCGCGCGATCGGCCAGCCGTCCTCGTAGCGCCAGTTGCCGGGCGCGTACGCGAGATAGGGACCGGGCGCATGCCAGTTGCGGACGTACACGGCGAAGCGCGGCTCGTCGAGAATCCCGGTGTTCACGCCCCGGAGCCATTGATCGAACCAGCGCACGGCCTCGTGCCGCCATTCCATGCCGGGATTCGGGTAAGGCTCGTTCGGCCAGGCATGCGACCAGGCGCCCACGATGGCCTTCACGGGTGCCTTCACGTTCGCGAACATGCGCGGGACGCTGTCGCGATAGCCGTCGTACCAGCCGCCGATGAAGAAGGCCGGGATGCGGATGTCCTGGAGGCGATCGCGGGTCGAGGCGCGGTCCCAGAACGGACCATCGCGCTGCTGGTTCTTGTAGGTCAGCATCCAGGGATCGGTATCGAAGCGATCGCGGAAATTGGCGTCGTCGATGACGTAGTCGGGGGCGCCGGGCCGCGAATTGTCGAGATCCATGCTCATCTCCCAGGAATCGACGTGCATGATCCCGTCCATGAAGTGCACGTCATCCTGGTAGAGGTCGTCCGTCGCATCGACGGCGATGATCGCCTTCAGCGCCGGCGGGTGCCGCGCCGCCATCTGGATCGAATTGAATCCGCCCCAGGAAATACCGAACATGCCGACATTGCCGTTCGACCAGGGCTGCTTCGAGAGCCAGTCGATCACGACTTCGCCGTCCTGCTGCTCGATTTCGGAATACTCATACGGAATCAACCGGCCCTCGCTGTTGCCGGTGCCGCGGATGTCCACGGCCGCGACGACGTAACCGCGCTGCACGAAGTAGGAGTACATCGCGTAATCGCGGGCGCGCGACTCACGCTTGCGATAGGGCAGGTATTCGAGCAGGACCGGATGCTTTTCGCGGGCTGCGCCGCCCGTCGGCAAATAAAGATCGGTCGACAGGCGTACGCCGTCCGGAAGCGTGATCCAGGATTCCTCGATCCGGATGCCGTAAGACGGGGATGAAGGCGAGGGCACGTTCGCAGCCGCAGCAGCGGCGCAAAGCAGCAAGCCGGCCATGAGGCCGGCCAGACAGTTGATCCCCTTTGGCACGACGCCAGATTAAACGGATTACGTCACCACGGGAATTGCGAAATAGCGCGTTATTACAATAAGTTACAGTTTACTGAACGGCTGTTTTAAATACTGAATGAGCATTGAGTCGTTGCCGGGTCCGGGCTAAAATCCGAAGCACGTGTGCGGGAGGCGATCGTGGCAGTCAATCCTGAAAGCATGGCCGACGGACGGCGCAGCGGCTCGAAGCTCGACCTCATCCACGCGGCGATGACCGCGATTTCACGTCACGGCCTGTCGGAACTGACTTCCGCGAAGATCGCGGCCGCAGCGGGCCACACGGCGGCTTCCATCAATTTTCATTTCGGCAGCAAGGAAGCGCTGTTGCTCGCGACGCTCGCCGAGGTCTCGGAGGAATACGCCGAGGTCATGGCGAACGTGCTCGAGGACACCGGCGCCGACGCCTTGCGCAGCCTCCTCGGCATCATCGACGCGAGCCTTTCCCGGCGGCTCAGCAGTTCGCAGAAAATAGCGGTCTGGTACGCGTTCCTGGCCGAGTCGAATGCGCGCGCCGACTACCAGCGCATCTGCGGCGATCGCGACCAGGCCTACAGCGATACCGTGACGCGGTTGTGCCGGCAACTGATCGCGGCGCATGGCGCCACCGGCTGGCCCGATGCCGAGGCCGTCTCGCTCGGACTCACGGGCCTCATTGATCAGCAGTGGCAGGGCATCCTGTTCTCGGGCGACGAATTCGACCGCGAGGCGGCGAAGCGCCAGTGCCGCTCCTACCTCTGCAGCGTCATCCCGTGGCTCGCGGACCGGATC
>JBATEA010000402.1:0-2006 GCA_049663745.1 Steroidobacteraceae bacterium
GGCCAACGCCTTTCTTGCCGCTCCGCGGGTGGAGGGAGAGCGTTTTCATTACTTCGACACCGGCATCAAGAAGCTGATCATCGAGCTCGAACTCGACGAGGTCGCCATTTTCCTGGTGCACCTGTCACTGAAATTCCGGCACCGGCACTCGCAGCTGCGCCACCTGCATCAGCTCGTACGCCGCCAGTTGAAGCCGGTGATCGTCGCGGGTGATTTCAACACGTTCTGGGGCGAGCACGAGATCTACCTGTTCATGCAGGCAGCCGGCCTGCGCAGCGCCAATGTGGCAGGGCTCCCTTCGTACCCGAGCCGCTGGCCGCGCAAGGAGCTGGATTTCATCCTGTATGGCGAGGGTATCCTGCCGAAGGGCTTCGATATCCCGACCGTGCCGCTTTCCGATCACCTGCCGCTGGTGTTCGACTTCGAGATCGAGCCGAGAAAAGCGCGGCTTGCCGATGCTGCTTCCGCGGCCGAAGCCTGAGCCGCGGCCAGCAGGCATAATTGACTCGCCACCCGGGGCTGCGGAAATGACTGATCAACGCGCGCATTGGAGACTGGAAACCGACGGCGACCAGGTCGCGTGGCTCACGCTCGACCTGCAGGGCGCCAGCACCAACACGCTTGGCAGCGAGGTGATCGGCCAGCTCGACGTGCGTATTCAGGAGATCGAGCGTGCGCAGCCGAAAGCACTGGTGATCCGCTCGGCCAAGGAAAGCGGCTTCATAGCGGGCGCCGACATCTCGGAGTTCACCGCCTTTGCCGACGTCGAGCAGGCCTACCGGCTGGTGCGTACCGGCCAGACGGTATTCGATCGGGTCGAGGCGCTGCCGATGCCGACCGCTGCCGCGATCCACGGTTTCGCGCTCGGCGGTGGCCTCGAGCTGGCGCTGGCCTGCGACTATCGCATCGGCGCCGACGACGGCCGCCTGAATCTCGGATTGCCGGAAGTGCTGCTCGGCATTCACCCGGGCTTTGGCGGCACGGTGCGGACCCCGCGCCTGATCGGCGCGCCGGCCGCGCTCGACCTGATGCTGACCGGGCGCTCGCTGCGCGGCGACGCCGCACTGAAGCTCGGGTTGATCGACCGGTTGGTGCCGCGGGACAGGCTGGACGCCACCGCGCGGGAGATCGTGCTTGCGGCGCCCGCGCCCAAGCGAGCGTCGCTTGGCTTACGCCTGCTGTGCCTGCCGCTGGTGCGCTCGTTCGTGGCCGCTCAAACGCGCAAGCAGGTCGCGAAGCGCGCGAATCCCGCGCACTACCCCGCCCCTTACGCCATCGTCGACCTGTTTGCCGGGCACGGCGCGCACGGACATGCGGCCTACGAAGCGGAGGCCCGCTCGATCGCCAGGCTGTTCCTCAGCGAGTCGTCACGCAATCTCGTCAGGGTGTTCTTCCTGCAGAACCGCCTGAAGGCGCTTGGGGGCAAGGGCACGAGGAAATTCGGCCACGCACATGTCGTCGGCGCGGGCGTCATGGGTGGCGACATTGCGGCCTGGTGCGCCTCGCGCGGCCTGACCGTGACGTTGCAGGACCGCGAAATGAAGTACATCGAGCCGGCACTGACGCGGGCCCGCGAGTTCTTCGGCAAGCGCGCACGCGATCCGAAGAAATCGGCGGACATGGCCGCGAGACTCGCCGCCGATGTCGAGGGTACGGGCGCCGCGCGCGCCGATATTGTCATCGAGGCGATCTTCGAGAACGCAGACGCCAAGCGAGCGCTGTACGCGAAGCTCGAGCCGGCAATGAAACCCGGTGCGGTGCTCGCCACGAATACCTCGAGCATCATGCTCGAGGAGTTGTCGCGAGGACTCGCCGATCCCGGGCGCCTGGTCGGGCTGCACTTCTTCAATCCGGTCGCGAAGATGATGCTGGTCGAGGTCATCCGCTCGCGCCAGACGCGCGACGACGTCGTCGAGGACACGCTTTCGTTCACGCGCAAGCTGGACAAGCTGCCCCTGCCCTGCCGCAGCGCGCCCGGGTTCGTCGTCAACCGCGTCCTGATGCCC
>JBATEA010000403.1:0-3610 GCA_049663745.1 Steroidobacteraceae bacterium
TTACCGCTCCCGGCCCCGAAGCTTCCGGCAACCCGGAGCCAAGCCATGACCTTCGATCCGAAATCCCTCGACGACCTTGCCCGCCGCCTGGCCGATGCCGTGCCGCCGGGACTCGCTGCACTCAAGAACGACCTGGAGCAGAACTTCAAGGCCGTATTGCAGAGCGGACTGACAAAGCTCGATCTCGTGACGCGCCAGGAATTCGACATCCAGGCCGGCGTGCTGCGCAGGAGCCGCGAGCGACTCGAGGAGCTCGAGGCGCGGATCGCCGCGCTCGAAGCCAAACCGAAAAAGAAGTAGCACCAGCGCGCGGGGCCCGATGAGCCTCGCAACAGTTCTGACCCGCGCACAGTTCGGGCTCGATGCGCCGCTGGTGCGCGTCGAGGTGCACTGCGGAGCGGGCCTGCCGCAGCTATCGGTGGTCGGGCTTGCGGAAATTGCCGTGCGCGAGAGCCGCGATCGCGTGCGCGCGGCGCTTGCGCACTGCGGCTACGAATTCCCGGCCGGACGCATCACGGTCAACCTGGCTCCCGCGGACCTTCCGAAAGAGGGCGGGCGTTTCGATCTCGCGATCGCACTCGGGATTCTCGCTGCCTCTGAGCAGCAGCCGTCCGCCAGGCTGGATGACATCGAGTTCTACGGCGAGCTGTCGTTGTCCGGTGAACTGCGCCCGGTGCGCGGCGCACTCGCTGCGGCCGTGCACGCGGTGCGCGATGGACGCAGGCTGGTCGTGCCGTTACCCAATGCCGATGAGGCGCGGGTCGCCAATGGTGCAACCGTCGCGGGTGCCGCGAGTCTCACGACTGTCTGCAATGGACTGCGCGGTGGCGCGGGGCTCGACTTCATCGGTGGCAGCAGATTGCCGGATTGCGCGCAGGCGGCTCCCGATCTTGCAGACGTACGCGGCCAGGCCGCCGCAAGGCGCGCGCTTGAGGTCGCGGCTGCCGGTGGGCACAGCCTATTGATGATCGGCCCGCCCGGTTCCGGCAAGAGCATGCTCGCTCAGCGATTGCCAGGGCTCCTGCCCGCGCTGGATGACAAGGAAGCGCTCGAATGCGCGATGCTGCATTCGCTGGGCCGTGACCTGCCGCCAGTGGCGGAATGGCGGCGCCGGCCGTTCCGCGCGCCGCATCACGGGGCGTCCGCCGCGGCGGTGATCGGCGGTGGCGGGCGGCTTTCCCCGGGCGAAATCTCGCTCGCACATCGCGGCGTGCTGTTTCTGGATGAGTTGCCGGAGTTTCGCCGCGACGTGCTCGAGGCGCTGCGCGAGCCGCTTGAAACCGGGAGCGTCAGCGTCGCGCGCGCAGCCTATCGCGGGCACTTTCCGGCGCGTTTCCAGCTCGTCGCCGCGATGAATCCCTGTCCCTGCGGTTATGCCGGCGATCCCAACGGCCGCTGCCGCTGCACGCCGCAGCAGATCCGCCGCTACCTGGCGAAACTCTCAGGTCCATTGCTCGATCGCGTGGACATGCATGTCGAAGTGCCGCGGCTGCCTTATGAAGTGTTGCGCACGACCGCACGACCACCGGAGGGAAGTGACGTGATCGCGGCTCGCGTCCTGGTCGCGCACGCGCGACAGCAGAGACGCGGTGCGCTCAATGCGAATCTTGATGCTGCGGCGCTGCAGCATGCCTGTGCGCTTGGCATTCGCGAACACGCCCTGCTGGAAAACGCTTCGCGGCGACTCGGACTTTCGGCACGCGCCTGCCATCGCGTGCAACGGGTCGCGCGCACCATCGCCGACCTTGGCGGCCAGGATGGCGTGGGGGTCGCGGAGCTCTCCGAGGCGGTCGGCTATCGGCGGCTCGATCGCGAGCCGCCTGTCACGACGGGGTGAATATGCCCGGGTGTCTAGTGCGGATGGGCATGCGCACCCTTGTGATGCTCGCAAGTGACCGCGGGATTGAAGGGTGTGAAGACGCCGTTCGGGTTGTCGCGATAGATCCAGACGTGGCGGTCGAAGTGCGCCGTAAACATGTGCGCCTCGTCGGTCGCGGTGGCCGGATCGTCGACCATGTTGTCGTAAGGAACCCCGTAGTAAGTCGGTGGCGCGGTGTGGCCGCTGGCCGCCCAGGCGGCCTGGAACACCAGGTTCTCGACCGCCACGAGTGCCATCGAGCCGTCCGCCTGCGGCTCGTAGATCAGGATCGCCGGCAGGTGGAAATCGGTGTAGGTCCCGTTTCCGTCCACACGAGGCGAAGGTGGCGCCGTGATGCCCAGGAGATCAGGACGGAAATAGTGCACGCCCATGGCGCCGACCGACGCGGGACGGCCCATCATCTCGGCCGTTTCGCAACTGTCGGAGGGATCGCGGATATAACCCTCTGCGAGCGCGACGTTCACGTCCTGGAATCGCGCGGTCAAGTTGCGTACCTCGGCGAGGCTGGGTTCGCCCGGGCCGGGTGCGCCTGGTACATCGGGTTTGGTCGATGTGGCGCAGGCGGCCAGGACGAGACCTGAGATCGCCAGGCTGAAAATGTTCCTGGGTGTGGAAAACATGCTCCCTCCTTGTTATCTCAGACCCTTTCAAATTGTTTTTCGCGCAATGATCCGGCGAAACTGTACATCGCCGCGTTGACCTTTGGCCAGCTCTGAAGATTCTTCATGCGGCCCAGCCAACGGTGCACGTTCGGGTAGGCCTCGTAGGTGCAACCGATCAACTCCCCGGCGGTGATCAGGCAGGCGCCAAAGTAGTCGGCAATGGATATCCGGTTGTTGGCGACATAGTCATTCTGGCCCAGGAAGTTCTTGTCCAGGACCTCCAGCCAGGCCCTCGCCTTGTCCCGACCCCAGGCAATCGTGCCCTGATGCTGCTCGTCGGTCGGGCGCTTGTGGTGCGGGAAGAGTTGCGGGTACAGGAGCCCGTAGCCGAAGTCCCGATAGAACTGGGTATTGAACCAGTCCATTGCCTCATCCACCTTCGCACGCTGCTTCAGGTCCTTCGGGTACTCGGGCGCGTCGAACCGCGATGCCAGATACTTGAGGATCGCAGAGCTCTCCGTCATGCGGAAGTCACCTTCTTCAAGCGCCGGCACCAGGCGGCTCGGATTGATCGCGGTGTATTCGCTCCCATGATGTTCGCCTCTCATCAGATCCACGACCCGTTCGGTCACGGGCAGCTTCTTCTCCGCGATGAACAGGCTGACCGGGCGGCATGCAGTTGACACCGGATTCATATAGATCGTTATAGACATGGGACCCCCTCCCGCCGATTGCGGCGGAACTGGAACGCTAGCGGCTCTGCTCGACCATGTGCGCGACGGTCGCCCTGATCAGTTCATCGCTCAAGTCCATGCGACCGCCTTTCGCCGGCATCATTCCAGCCTTGCCCTGGAAGCCGCCGATGGCGTGCTTTTCGAGCGTCGGCAGGCCCTGCGCGATGCGCGGCGCCCAGGCCGCCTTGTCGCCGACTTTCGGCGCGCCTGCGATGCCTGCGCCATGGCAGACCGCGCAAACGGTTTCATAAGTGGACTTGCCATCGGCCGGCGCGGCCGCAACGGCCGGGGTCGCGCCCGCCGGCGCAGGCGGTGCCTCGATTGCCACCGAGGAATTGTCCGCGCCCGCGACCGCCACCTGGCCGAATGGCTTGATGCGTTCGTGCGCTTCGGCC
>JBATEA010000404.1:0-10073 GCA_049663745.1 Steroidobacteraceae bacterium
GCTTATCGTCATCCTGATTGAGCAGCATTTGCAGGATCAGGCATTCATTCCCGAACATCCAGGTCGTAAATTCCTCATCAGTGTTCAACGGCAGGGAGCCGACCGTAAACGCTTGCACGATGCGACGCTTGAGACTTTCCTGGGACACCTGCGTGGTCAATAACGCAAGCGACAGAAATACCGCATTGGCCACCAGCACGGCCAGCACCACCGATTTCCACTCACCGAACAGCGGTTGGCGCAAGACGCGAAAAAGCACAGTTACACCTGCGGGCTTCCTGCCCGATTCTAGGGCTGCATCATTCCATGCGACAAGGCGATCACGGCCAGGGCTTGTGGAACCGGGGCGCATGCGGCCTTAGACTCGTGCGGTGGACAGGCGGCGCTTCCTGCTCGACTCCTCGGCTGCGCTGGCAAGCGGCCTGATTCTGACTGCGCCGCCCGCCGCAGCGACGGACGGCGAGCTTCCCGCCGGCGCAGCCGCCTCCTCGGTAATGGATGCGCTGGCAGGAAAGCGGCCGCTCATCAAGCGGACATTCCGCCCGCCGAACTACGAAACGCCTGTTGCCCTCTTCCACCACGCCTTCACGCCCAATGATGCGTTCTACGTGCGCTGGCATATGGGCGTGCCCGATGTCGCGCTCCCGGAATGGCGCTTGCGCATCTCCGGCCCCGCGGCTCAGTCGCCGCGCGAGTTCGCTCATGCCGAGCTGCGACGCAAGTTCAAGTGGCACGAGGTGGCGGCGGTCAATCAGTGCTCCGGCAACCGTCGGGGACTGTTTGCCCCTCACGTGCCAGGCGTGCAGTGGGGATACGGCGCGATGGGAAACGCGGTCTGGGGCGGCGTGCGGCTGAAGGATGTGCTCGAGGAAGCCGGGCTTGCCGCGGGTGCGGTCGAGCTGAAGGCTGATGGCACCGACCAGCCCACACTGACCGGCCCCGATTTCGTGAAGAGCCTGCCGATGTGGAAGGCACTAGACGAAGACACGCTGATCGCCTTCGAAATGAATGGCGAGGGGCTGTCTCGCTGGAACGGCTTCCCGGCACGTCTGGTCGTGCCGGGTTGGACGGCTACCTACTGGGTCAAGGCGCTGACGGAACTCTCCGTGCTCGATCGGCCATTCGACGGCTTCTGGATCAAGACAGCCTACCGCGTGCCGAAGGGCCTGTTCGGTCCCAGTGGCTTCGAGACGCAGGATACGGAACAGAATTCGCCGATCACCGCAATCCGCATCAATTCGCTGGTCATCGACCCGGCTCCCGGCGCGCAGCTCAGGATTGGCAGGCGCATCGAAGCTCTGGGTATTGCCTGGGATGGCGGCAGCGGTATCCGCACCGTCCAGGTTTCACTCGACGGCGGCAGCAGCTGGCGCGAGGCCAGGCTCGGGCGCGACCTCGGCCGCTATTCCTGGCGGCAATGGCGATTCGGATTCGCGCCGGCGCATGCGGGCGCGCTCACGCTGATGGCCCGCGCCCGGGCCCAGGACGGCTCGATCCAATCGGATTCGCTCATCGCCAATCCGGCCGGCTATCACCACAACGTGGTACAGAAAATTGAATACCAAGTTACAGCAGCGTGACTCCGGCCTGCTGCTGCTCTGCTTGATCCTGGCAGGCTCGCCTCCGGCGATCGCCGACGAGTCCGGCGTCCAGCTGGCCGATGGACCGGGCCGCGAACGAGTGCAGGCATTCTGCTCGGCCTGCCACAGCCTCGACTACATCGTCATGAACTCGCCGTTCCAGGACAAGGCCGCCTGGGAGAAGACCGTCAAGAAAATGGTCAACGTGATGGGCGCGCCGCTGACGCCCGAAGATGTCACCGCGATTGTGGACTACCTCGACGCCCAGTACGGCAAACAGCTAATGGACGACCGGTAGCTCGATCGCGGTCGCGCTCTCAGGCGTATGCCAGATACGCTGCGTCGCCTTGATGTAGCTCTCGGGCCTCGCATACATGATGTTCGGCACAAACGACTGCGGATTGCGGTCGTAGAGCGGGAACCAGCTCGACTGGATTTGCACCATGATCCGGTGGCCCGGCAGGAATGTGTGGCTGACCTGCGGCAGGCGAATCCGGTATCGAAGAATCGCATTGGGCTTCAGTGCGTGCGGCGTCTCGAAATCCTCACGATAGCGCCCGCGGAAAGCATCCGCCGACAGCATCTGCTGATAGCCACCGAGCTTCGGGCGATCCGGAACTTCATCGGGCCAGACATCGATGATCTTCACGATCCAATCGGAATCGCTGCCACTGGTCGAGGCAAACAGATTGACCATCGGCTCACCGGCAACACGCAGCGGTTCCTTCAGCGGCTCGGTGGAATAGACGAGCACGTCGGTCCGCGACGCCGCATGCCGTTGATCGTCCACCAGCCACTCGCCCCAGGTGGAGTCCGGCGAACCCGTATCCAGGGTCGGACGCTCACGATAGGGAACGGGCTTGGCGGGGTCGGACACGTATTCGTCGTGGGTCGGTCCTCCCACCTGCGGCGGATCGAAAGCGAGCCGTCCGCCCGCGAGCAGGTATAGGTCACGCGCTTTCTCCGCACATCCCTCGACGCATGAGCGCGGCCAGTGGTCATAGCGGTGCCACTGGTCCGCGCCCGTTTCATATGCCAGCACGCGCGGGCTGTCCGGTTTGGGTCCGTCCTTCAGGTAATAGTCCAGGAACGGCTGCATCACGTTCCGGCGGAACCAGCCGGCCGTGTCCCCTTCGAACTGGATCATGCCGATGCCGCGGCCTTCACGCCTTCCCTGGCCGTGATTCCATGGACCGAGCACGAGATGAACGAAATCGCCGTTGGGATCCTTCGGTGCAAGCGCCTTGTACAAGGCGGGCCCGCCATAAATGTCTTCCTGATCGAACAACCCGGAGACAATCATCATCGGAACCTTCAGTGGTTCCCTGGCGAGCAGCTTGTCGACCGCCTGGTCCTGCCAATACGCGTCGTAGCTCGGGTGCGCGGCCAGCGCGCGCCAGAAACCGACCTGCTCCAGTCCACGCGATGCCGCCATCGCCCCTGCCGAACCGGCCCTCAGGAATTCATCGTATGTGTCGTACACGCCGGACCACCATTTCTTTTCGTTCTTACGTGTCGCTTCCTGGTCGTAGGCGTACTCGAGCGCGCCGTTCTGCCGGAAAGCTCCATTGTGTAACCAGTCGTCACCCATCCAGCCATCGATCATCGGCGCGAATGGCACGGCAGCCTTGAGCGCCGGATGCGGATTAAAGACCGACATCACCGTCGTGTAACCCTCGTAGGAGCCGCCAATGGTGCCGACACGGCCATTGCCCTCCGGCACGTTGTGGATCAGCCATTCGATGGTGTCGTAGGTGTCCGTCGCATGATCGACCGCGGTCGGGTTCTGCGGGCCCCTTAACGGCCGGTTCATCACGTACTCGCCCTCTGAACCGTACTTACCGCGGACATCCTGATACACGATGATGTAGCCGGCCGCGACCGCCGTGTCAGCCATTTGCTGCACGGCCGCGGCGAGATGCGGGCTGTTGAAGCGCAGCACGCGCTCGGCCGAGTTGTAGGGCGTCCGCGTCAGCAGCATCGGCTCCGCTTTCGCACCCTTGGGCACGAGGATGAAGGTCTTCAATTTCACGCCATCGCGCATTGGAATCATCTCCTCGCGTTTGACGTAATCGAATGCATCGGTCTTCGGGACGAAGTTCGCCGGCGTTTCGCTTGGCAGGCCGGCCGCCGGCTCATTGGCAAAGGCGCTTGCGCCGCCAATTGCCAGAAAGGCCGACGCCAACAGGGTGAATGGATCCAGCGTGCGAAATACTTTCACGAAGCTTCTCCCGGTCGTGAATTCGGAGTCAGGAAAGTCTGTCGTCTTGGGCCATGCGAACTGCAGGTTCCTGCGCCAGCGCTTGCACTTTCTTTTGCGGACAGTGTCAACGTAAAGGGCCCTCGCCCGTACATACAGTGCTTGGAGATGGATCTCCCGAAGGAGGCGACATTATGTACAAACGTTCCGCCTTAAGAAATGTCCTGACCATGGTGGCTGCCATCCTGACAGTAAGCGCCTGCGGCGGCGGCTCGTCCGGCATGGGCAGGGTCAGCGTGAGCCTGACCGACACGCCGGTAGACAGCGCCGATCAGGTGGTCGTGTCTGTCAGCGGCCTGGCATTCAAGCCGGAGGGCTCGGCACCGGAAGTTGTCGAGAGTTTTTCGCCGCAATCTCTTGATCTGCTGGAATTTCAAAACGGCACGGTCGCGATCCTGCTTCAGAATACGCCGATGGACGCGGGCCGGTACCAGTGGGTGCGCTTGATCATCGACGCGGAACCCAACGTTCGCGATTCCTACATCGTGATCGACGGGCAGGAATGCGAACTGAACGTACCGAGCGGTGCAGAATCGGGACTCAAGTTGATTCAGCCGATCGACGTGCCCGCTGCAGGCAGCCTTGCATTGACCATCGATTTCGATCTCCACCAGTCGGTACACGCCCCTCCCGGCCAGGCGAGTGGTGCCTGTGCGACCGGCTATGTGCTGCGTCCCACACTGAGGCTCGTCAATGACGCAAATGTCGGCGCGATCGACGGCACCGTGACTTTCGAGGCGGGTGCGGTACCCCTCGATTGCAAGCCCAATGTCTACGTGTACGAGGGTGCCGTCACACCGGACGACATCGAAACGACGACGGCGACATCTCCGGACGTTGATCCGTTTACCGTGGTGAGCGTGAACATCCCCGAAGGGTCGACCAGCGGCACATATCGAGCTGCGTTCATCCCGGCTGGGGACTACACCGCGGCATTTTCCTGCGGTGATGACACCGATGCCGACGAAACACTCGAGTTCGTGCCGCCGACCGGTGTTGCAGTGACCGTGCAGAACAACCTGATCTCGACCGTTGATTTCACTGTTCCGGCCGCTGCGCCCTGATCGAAGCCTTTACGGCGATCACGATCGCCTGTCAAGACGAGAAGGGGGGCATTTGCCCCCCTTTTCTTTTCCATTGATTTCGGTGTTGCTACAACCGGTCCGTCTCGCGGATGAAGCCCACGACGTCCTCGCGGAAGCGTTGAGCCGCCGGCGCATGGATGTACATCATGTGACCCGCTTCGTGATAGTTGACGTGGATGCGCTGGCGCGCCTCCGGCGTCAGGCGCAGGTGGTCCAGGTTGTACTTCAGCGCGAACGCCGGAGTGGCCAGATCGTAGCGGCCCTGCTCGACCAGCAGGTGCAGGCCCGGATTCATCGTCAGCGCCATGGCCAGGTCCGGCAGCAGATTGGGCGCCGGCACCTGCGGGGGCTCGTTCGGGCTGATACCGGGTTGCGCGTGCTTCCAGTCCCAGTCCTTGTAGAGGCTGCCTGAAACCACGTAGTCATCGGCCTCGTCGAATTTCAGCTCCGAGTGCAGGTATTCGCGGAATGCGGCTGTGTAAGCCGGTCCGACCGCGGGAAAGAAAGGGTCATAGTCCATCTCGTCGTTGAGCGGGTTCAGCGACGGGCCCGAGAAGCGCGCATCGATCCTCCCCGCGATGAGCCCGCGCTTGCGCAGCAGTTCCTGCAGAAACTGCACATGGCTGACCCGGAGGTCGGCCTGTTCCCAGAAATCGGCGCTCGTGCCGGTGTATCGCGCGAGTTTCGCGGCAATGGCCTGCTTTTCCTCGGCCGGGATCGCGTAGCCCTTGAGGAGCGCCGGTGCGTACTCCTGGTACGCGAATCGCTCGACCTCGGCGCTGAAAGCCTCGAGGGAGGCCGGCTTGTCGGCGATGGCGTCGTAGTACCACGCGGTTGCGGCGAATGTGGACAGGTAAAGCACGTGCGGCAGATCGATGCCGATGCCGTCATTTCCCGAGACGAAGCTGAAGTACGGCGAGACCAGGATCAGGCCATTCAGGTTCATACCGAGACTGGACTGCAGGTGGTTGGCCAGGCCCGAGCCACGCACGCCGCCGTAACTCTCGCCCAATACGTACTTGGGCGAGCCCCAGCGGCCATTCTCCGTAACGTATCGCTTGATGAACGACCCGACCGACTTGATGTCCTGGTCCACGCCCCAGAAATCCGTGCCCTTCGCCTCTCCCAGCGGCTTGCTGAACCCCGTGCCCACGGGATCGATCATCACGAGGTCGGTCGCATCGAGGATGCTGTATTCGTTGTCCACCAGTTGCGCCGGCGGCGGCGGCGCATAACCGGCATCGTTGACAACCACGCGCCGCGGCCCGAGCACGCCCATGTGCAGCCAGATCGAGGCTGAGCCAGGCCCGCCGTTGAACGCGAACGTGATCGGCCTGCGGGCGAGATCCCTGGTGCCATCCAGCGTATAGGCCGTGTAGCCGAAACGCGCGATCGGCTTGTCCTTGTCATCCTTCATGATCAGCCAGCCGACCGTTGCCGTGTATTTCAAGACTTGACCGTCGAGGCGCAACTGGTGCTGCGTGACCTGCGACCGTGGCGTCGGCGGCGGCGTGGCGTCTGCCTTGGCCGCCGTAGCCGGCGGCGGCGTTTCCGTGTTTTCGGCGGCGGCAACTACACCACCAGCGAGCACCGCCAGCAGAATTCCGGCCAGCAAGGTCGACTTCATGAGCCGATTCCCGACTTGCGAAGTGGACCCATCCGCGCGCAAGAAAGTGTCAAGGCAGGGCATAAAGAGACTGCTCCCGGTGGCCCGTATCCCCGATTGTCGCGCCAGTTTGCCTGCGCTGCGTTTTGAATGCCATGCCGTCATACGTCGGACAGGTCCGGCCAGGACCCTGGCTTGTGGCGGGCGTGTCAGGGATCAGTGTCTCTTTCGTTCGCCGAACATCATTTCGAATGCCACGCCGGCCCCGAGGTTGGATTCGCGGCGCTCGAGCAAGTCATCGCGCGGCCAGGTGACGCTGGAGCGCAGTTCGAGAAACAACCAGTCTCGCTCAAAAATGGTGCGGCGGTATATGACCCGCAAACCATAGTCGGTGATGGGGACTTCGCGGTCTGATTCCGCGGTCACCCCCACCTGGTAGGAAAGCGCGCGTCCATCGCCAAGGTTCTGGTAGAGCGTGACATGCGAGAACCAACGGACGCCCTGCGTCTCCTGCGTAAGCGTGGCCGATCCCGACCAGCGCGCAAGCACTTTGTCGGTGACCAATCGCTCCAGGTCGAAGCGCGTCGTAGCGCCGAGGCGCTCGGTATGCTCCCAGAAAATCGTTTCGCGCAGACGCAGCAGATTGCGTGCCAATATCGGCACGGCAATTCGATACGTGCTCTTGACGTACGGCCCCGTCGAGGAATCGAGACTGGTGCCTAACCCGACGTCAAAGTGCCCTCCGCGCCTGCCGGGCTGGCTGTATCCAAGGCCGAACAGCAGCGCATCGTCTCCCTCACGCCCGAACTGCCGTGGCAGAGTGTCAAAGTCGTCGCGTAGTTCGGTAACGAATTCATCAGGATCAACTCTGCCGACGAATACACTGTAACGGTCACTCAACTTCGGCAGGTTCATCTGCACCCGGAACCGGACACTGGGATCCCAGTGATTGCGCTCATCCCAAAGGGCACCTACCGCGAGACTGCCATGCGTTGCCTGGTACTCGTCATCAAAACGCGCACTGCCGAAAAATCCATCGAACCAGACCGCCGTAAAGCACATGGACTTGTACAGGCCGGCATGCATGCGATCGATCCATGCAGGACCCAACGGTTTGTCCCGGCAAAGTCCGCTGACATCGGCGGCCGGAAACGCGGGTTCCACGGGAATCGGCATGGTCCGTATCCACTTCAGCGCCGACGAAGTAGTCGCGGTCCGCGGGCCGGCTTCGCTCTCCTGAGCCGTTGCCGTCGCGCACAAAATCGCCCCGACCGTGCCCGCGATGATGCGGCGCATGTCGCGGGCGGCAAAAAAGCGGGTGGTCACAAGTCCGTTTCCCTCTCCAGACTGTGCTTTCTTACTTGTGAGCCTCGTCATGGTTCAGTACGGTAGCGCACATATGCCCGGAAGCAATCCGTGCAAGCTTTGACTTCGCATGCTCGCAGGCGTATCGAAGTACATGAGCGCCGCAAAAGACACTGACGTCCAGTTTCCCGCGGACAACCAGCCGCCCGCCGCGCCGCGGCCGGATGCCGCTCAATCCGTCGTACGGGCGCCTGGCGACCACCGAAATGTGTCGCTCGCGTTGCTCGCAACGATCGCAGTCGTGATCGCGCTGTATTTCGGCAGCTCGGTATTCATTCCCGTCATGCTGGCAGTCTTGCTGACCTACGCGCTGTCGCCCGTCGTCGACCTCCTGCATAAATGGAAAATACCGCGCGTAGTCGGTGCCGCGCTGGTGCTGCTCGGCATCGTCGGCGGGACCGGGTCGCTGGCCTACTCGCTAAGCGACGACCTGACTGAATTGATCGAGACGCTGCCCGAGGCTGCGCGGAATTTCCGCCAGGCCCTGCGCACAGAAGGGGTCACTTCGCCGAGCGCGGTGGGCCAGATGCAAAAAGCCGCATCCGAACTGGAGCGGGCGGCGCGCGAATCCGGCGTCCAGTCTCCAGGAACGACTTCCAGTGGCGCGACGCGAGTGCAGATCGAGAAGCCCAGGCTGAACGTCTCCGATTACCTGTGGTCGGGAGCGCTCGGTGCGGCTGCACTGGCCGGCCAGACTGTGATCGTCCTGTTCCTGGTGTACTTCCTGCTGATCAGCGGCGATACGTTCCGGCGCAAGCTGGTCACGATCACCGGCCCCGCGTTCAGCAAGAAGAAAATAACGATCCAGGTGCTGGACGAAATCAACAGCCAGATCCAGCGTTATCTGCTGGTCCAGATTTCAATCAGCACGCTGGTAGGTATCGCGAGCTGGATCGCATTCCGCTGGCTCGGCCTGGAGCATGCTGCGATCTGGGCAATCGCGGCCGGCGTCCTCAACTTGATTCCCTATCTCGGCGCCGTGATCGTTATCGCCGGCTCTGCGATAGTCGCCCTGTTGCAGTTTGGAACCTTGAGCATGGCACTCCTCATCGGCGGCGTATCACTGCTGATCAGGATCCTGGAAGGCATGTTGCTGACGCCCTGGCTCACCGGGCGCGCCGGCCGGATGAACCCTGTCGTCGTGTTCGTCGGCGTGCTGTTCTGGGGCTGGCTGTGGGGTGTCTCGGGCCTGCTGCTCGGCGTACCCATCATCATGATCATCAAGGCGATTTGCGACCACGTGGAAGACCTGAAGCCGATTGGCGAATTGCTGGGCGATTAGGCTGTTGCGGTTCGCAGCTTTTGATCGTGGGCACTGCGTGCGGCGGGCGCCTCAATGTGCTGTACCGTACAGACCGCCCGGGCCCCATGGCGCAGTCTCACGGTATCACTCAGCGCCCGGCGCCATGGTTCCCGTGGAACCCGCCAGACTCAGCACGGAGACCTGCGATGAATATCAGCACCTTGAATCGACTGACAATGTCAGTCGTGATCAGCGCGGCACTGGCGGCTTTCAGCTTCCCGATCCACGCACAACCACAATCGAATCCCCCAGGCCAACAGACCGCCGAAGAAAAGCAGGCTGAGCAGGAGGCGCAAGACAAGAAGGACAAGAAGGACAAGAAAGATAAGCAGGATAAGCAGGACGCCAAAGACGAAAAGAAAGATCACCAACAACAGAATGGCCAGGCAGAGGCCCAGCAGCAGCAGAATGACCAGAAGAAAGCTCAGCAGCAGCAAGCTGACCAGCGTCAGGCGCAGCAGCAGCAGAAGCGCCTCTCGAAACAGCAGCAAGAGGAGCGCATCCGCGAACAAAAGCAAAACGAGGCCCAGTACCGGCTGGAGGCTTCACGCCGCGAGGCGGCCTTGGAGCAGAAGGTGTCGCAGCTTCAGCAGCAAAAGCGCATGGCGCAGTACCGCTTTCAGCAAGACTATTTCGAGCGCATGCGCCAGCAGCGGGCACGCTACGCCAACGAGCGCTACGATTACTACAACGACCCCTTTTACTACACGCCTTCGAACTATCGCTACCGTCGCGACGGTCGCTATTACCAGACCAATCAGTATGGCGCCGACATTCTGCGGCAGGCCCTGAACTACGGTTACCAGGAAGGCTTTCATGCCGGGCGTGCGGACCGGGAGGACGGCTGGCGTTTCGATTACAGGCAGTCCTACGC
>JBATEA010000405.1:0-2279 GCA_049663745.1 Steroidobacteraceae bacterium
GCAACCGATCGTCAATGCCCTGCAGGGTCTGGTCGGCCAGGGCATTGGCCTCCGAGCCCAGGACGTCGAATCGGGCGACCAGACCGGCGTCGCGATCGTCGGCGGACCCGCTGTGCACCTGCAGGGCGGTGGCTCGGCCGGCCGCCCGGACGCGGGCGAGCAGCGCCGGCGGCGCCTGTGCCGCAAGCTGGGTCAGGGTGCTGTTGAAGGCGACGAGCCTGGCATCGAATGCGGCGGCCAGGCGCGGGTCACCGAGCACGCCGTACAGGTTCGCCGAACGCTGCATGGCGGCGATGTCCTGGAACATGACCTGGGTCTGCTGGGTGAGCGCGATACTGTCGCGGACGAGCGTATCGCTGGTGCGCGACAGCTGGCGCAGTTGCACGCCGCCGTAGACCACGGCCGCCGTCAGCGGCAGCACGATCAGCAGGACGGCCGCCAGAAGCAGCCCACTCAGCGAGCGCGGGCGAAGAGTGGCCATGGGCCTATGGTACCGTCAGCTCATCGGTTGGCGCAGGAGCCGTTGTTCCCAGGCCAGGGCCGATCGGATGATCCCTTCGAGATCGCGGTATCGCGGGGTCCAGGACAGGGCATCCCGGATCCGGTCGGCGGACGCCACCAGGCAAGCGGGGTCGCCGGCGCGGCGCGGCGATTCCCGGATTTGAAGCGGCCTGCCGGCGACACGGGCGACCGCATCCAGGACCTGGCGCACGCTGAATCCCTCGCCGTAACCGCAATTGAGCGTGGTCGATGCGCCACCGGCGCGCAGGTAGTCGAGCGCCTGCAAGTGAGCGGACGCCAGGTCCTCGACGTGAATGTAGTCGCGTATGCAGGTGCCATCGGGCGTTTCGTAATCCGTGCCGAAGATGGCGATCTGCTGCCGTTTGCCAACGACGTGCTCGCAAGCGACCTTGATCAGGTGCGTGGCCTCCGGCGTCGCCTGCCCGATGCGGCCGCCGGGATCCGCCCCGGCGACATTGAAATAGCGCAGCGCCACGTTGCGCATGGGCGCTGCCGCAGCGACATCGCGCAGCATCCATTCGCTCATCAGCTTGGAACGCCCGTATGGATTGATCGGTACGGTCGGCGTGTCCTCGCTCGCAACGCCGCCGACCGGCATCCCGTAGACCGCGGCCGTGGACGAGAAGACGAAATTCCGGACGCCGGCTTCAACACTGCATTCGAGCAGCGTCCGGGTGTTCGCGGTGTTGTTGCGGTAGTACTTGAGCGGATTCTCGACCGACTCCGGCACGACAATATGCGCGGCAAAATGCATGACCGTGTCGATGCGATGCTCGCGCAGGACCTTCGCCACGAGTGCCGCGTCACCGGTGTCGCCCGCGATGAATTCACCGTGGAGCACCGCGGACCGGTAGCCGGTCGACAGGTTATCGAGCGTCACCAGGCGCTCGCCGCGCTCGCCCAGCTGGCGCCCGACATGGCTGCCGATGTAGCCGGCGCCGCCCGTCACGAGAATGGTGCTCATCGATGCTCCGCGATATGGTGCCCGGATGATAGCAACTGTCGCCGGTGCGCCGTTTGCGACCCTGTCACCGGATCTGATCGTCGATGCGGTCGAGACGGCCGGCTTTCCGACCGACGGCCGCGTCCTCGCGCTCGGCAGTTATGAGAATCGCGTCTATCAGGTGGGCCTTGAAGGCGCGGACCCGGTGGTCGTCAAGTTCTATCGGCCCGGACGCTGGACGGACCAGGCGATTGCGGAGGAGCATGCCTTCGCGCGCGAGCTTGCCGCGGCGGAAATACCCGTGATCGCACCGCTTGCGCCGCTGCGCCACGAGGGCCTGGGCGACGGGCCGGTGCCGGTCTTTGGGGGCTTTCGTTTCGCGGTCTATCCGCGCCGTGGCGGGCAATGGCCGGAACTGGGCACGCCCGACGAGCGCCAGTGGATCGGCCGGTTCCTGGGCCGGATACACATGGTCGGCGGGGCCGGTCGCTTTGAACATCGCCCGCGATTCTCGGTCGAGTCGATGGGGCGCGGCTCGGTGGACTACCTGCTGGGGCAGGACCTGATGGCGGATTACATCCGGGATCGCTATGAACGGGTGGCCGGCGAACTGCTGGACCAGGTGGAGACGGCCTTTGCCGCTGCCGGTCCGCTGCGACAACTGCGGATCCACGGCGATTGCCATCGCAACAACGTGCTATGGACCGCGGCCGGTCCGCATTTCGTCGACCTGGACGACTGCATGACCGGACCCGCGATCCAGGACCTGTGGATGCTGGTGGCCGGAACGCCGGCGGAAATACAGGTGCAGATT
>JBATEA010000406.1:0-1657 GCA_049663745.1 Steroidobacteraceae bacterium
GCACAGGTCAGTTTCACACTTAACGAGGAGATGTAATGTGTCACAATTGCTTCGAGACGTCTTTTCAGCCACCTTAATACTTATCACCCCCTTTGCATTGGCGGACAAGCCGGCTCAAGCGCCAGCACACGTTTTCTCAGTCAATGACGCCCGGCTCAAGTGGAGGCCTTGCCCTGCCTTCATCCCAAAGGGATGCGAAATCGCGCTCCTGCACGGATACCCGTGGAAGAACAATGCGGACATCTTTTTCAAAGTGCCGGCAAACTTCGCTATTCCCAACCACTGGCATACCTCGCCTGAACGCATAGTCTTGGTTTCGGGACAACTGGAAATTACTTACGACGGTCAGCAGCCCGCCGTACTCAAACCAGGCATGTATGCCTATAGCCCGGCTAAATTACCTCATACGGCCATCTGCGCGAACGGCGATCCCTGCATTCTCTTTATTTCGTATGACGGGCCCATCAATGCTTTCGCTACAGGGCGTCCGGCAAACTGAAATGCTGCGGCCCAACCACGCGACACGGTGTCCGGCGCGCCGATTGCACGCCACCGCTGATCGCGGACATTCGATGTCAGGTGGAACAGTCATGCAATGTCAGAGCTTCCGGAATGCGGCTGCCTCGTTCGTGGCGATCATCGGCGTGTCCCTTGCGCCGATTGGTGCCTGGGCTCATTGCGATTCTCTGGAAGGTCCGGTGGTTCAGGACGCTCGTCTGGCCCTCGAAAAAGGCGATCCCGCCCCTGTTCTCAAGTGGGTGAAAAAAGAGCACGAAGGCGAGATACGAGACGCCTTCAAACAGACACTGGCTGTGCGGGGGAAAGGTGATGATGCCAAGGCTCTCGCCGATCGCTATTTCTTTGAGACGCTCGTGCGAATTCATCGGGCCGGTGAGGGAGAGGCATTCACCGGGTTAAAGCCCGCCAGCAATGTGGATCCTGGCATCGCTGCGGCTGATGAGGCACTGCAATCAGGCTCAGCCAAAGATCTGGCGGAACACATGTCGGCTGCCGTTGGTGAAGGGATACGAAAGCGATTCGCGGTCGCGCTCGAGCGAAAGAAGCATATGACGGACAGCATTGATGCAGGCCGGGAGTATGTTGAGGCATATGTCGATTACATTCACTTCGTCGAAAGTGTCAATCGGCTTGCCTCACACGGGGCCTCACATCTGCACAATGAGCCGGATGGCCACGCCGAGTAGCCGGGCCGCCCGCATCGAACAGGCGGTTCCAGTGGACAGTCAACTTGCCTGAGCTCACCAGTGAGCGCTGGCGGACGCTGACAGATGCTTACGGCCCTGCCGAGCTTGTGCCGGGTCTGCTTGCCCAGCTTTCGTCTTTTCCCGCGGAGACGCCTTCCAGGTCGGAGCCATGGTTCAGCCTCTGGAGCCGGCTGTGCCATCAGGGAGACGTCCACCCTGCCTCCTTTGCCGCCGTCCCACACATCATCGGGGCCGCGGCCCGGGAGCCGGAACGCGCGACCTTCAGCTACTTTCTGCTGCCCGCAGCAATCGAGTTGGCGCGGCACCGGCGCCACGCTGAAGTTCCGGGCGACATCTACCCTGACTATCGGCGCGCACTCGACGGCATTCCCGCCCTCGCTGCCGCAGCGGCCTCCAGGCCGTGGGACGCGGTTTTCTGCCAGTCAGTACTT
>JBATEA010000407.1:0-2658 GCA_049663745.1 Steroidobacteraceae bacterium
GCAGCCGCTGCAGCGTTGTTGTCATTGATGGACTTCTCGACCATTCGGATCGTGCTGCGGACGATTGGCTACGGCAGTCTCGCACTGCTCGCAATTGCAGGATTTCTTGCCACGTGGAGGCTCAGGATCGTGGCAATCTCGGTCGCGGTCGTCGGCGCCGCATTCTGGGGCTTGCAGGATTTTGCGCATTCCCTTGGCAATGGCCCGGCTGATACCGTCCTGATCCTCGGCCTCGCATATCTGTTGTTTCGATTCGGTCACAGTCAATCCGCGAAAGGATTCGCGACGCATTGCGCTGCCTTCGGTGCCGTCGTGACCTATATGGAGTTTTTCATGGGTCAGCTGCCAACGGCCGCGGCCCTGCTGCTTCCCATCGGTTACATGATTCACGGCGAAGTTGGTTCGGGTTCTGAACAGCGAAAGGATTGGCATTTCGCGTCTTCAGGCGTGCTCGCATTTGTTCTGGGGGCGGCCATGACGATTGCCGTCAAGCAGGTTCTCGCGTATGCCTTGTTCGGCGCGCCGGCTCTGGCATCCTTTTTCGCCAATCTCGACACCTATACGCAGAATCTGGCGACCATAGGAATTCAGGGTTCCGACAATCACCTGAAGTCCGCGATCTATGCGATGGGCGGCATGATCTGGAAGTGGGGAAAGGTGCTGACCTATGGCAGCGACCTGGGGGCGCGTCTGCTGTTTCTGTGCTCGGCTCTTGCGTGGCTCGGAGCCGCTATCCTTGCCTGGCGCGCACGGAGCGCGCCCCGGCCTGGCGCATTTCAGGTTTGCGCGGCCGGAGCCGCCATCGTTGCCGCATGGATCGCCGTGTTGCCAAGCCACTCGCTCGGCCATGGCTGGTTCATGATCCGAATGATGGTGGCTCCGATTGCCCTTGGTTGGGCCGCGCTGATCATCGAGATGCGGCGCCTGCGCCTGCAGGCCACGCAGCATGCGGATCTCGCGACGTTGAAATCCGCGGCCGTGAGCTGATCGTCTGGCTCACCGCGTACGCGGAAATCGGATCGGTACGTTCAGGTACTGCAGGCGCTTGGCTTCCATCCGGCCGCGCGTGACCGTGGCGAGTATCAGCCCACACGCCAGGCTGAGACACGCGACCAGCATCAGCCCGACGGACAGCACTGCCGTCGGTAATCGTGGCACCAGTCCGCTCTGCAGGTACTCGGTGATGACGGGCACAGCAAGCACGATCGAGGCGAGGGATAGCGCGATCGCGACAGCAGAAAAGAATTCCAGCGGTTTCTCTTCCCGAATGAGCCTGGTTATGAGTCGCACGATGCGGATTCCATCCGGAATCGTCCGCAGCTTGCTGGCGGACTCCCCGGATCGTTCCCGGTAGGGTGCTGCAATTTCGAGGAACGGCAATCGAAGCTGCAGCGCGTGGACGGTCAGTTCGGTTTCAATCTCGAAACCGCTCGCGAGAGCCGGAAACGACTTGACGAATCGGCGGGACATGATTCGGTATCCCGACAACATGTCGCGCATGCGCTCGCCAAAGAACAGTGCGACGAGCCCAGTCAAGAGTCGGTTGCCGAATCGATGGCCGGGCCGATAAGCCAGCGTGGAGGTTTCCTGCCGTGCGCCGATGATCATGTCAAGCGCGTCACTCGACAGGCGCTCGATCAATTGGGGCGCGATTGCCGCGTCATAGGTATCGTCACCGTCCACCAGGACATAGATGTCCGCCTCGACGTCGGCGAACATCCGGCGCACGACATTCCCCTTGCCGGGCAATGGTTCACTTCGCACGACAGCGCCGGCCCGGCGCGCGGCATCGACAGTGCCGTCGGTCGAGCCATTGTCATACACGATGATGAATGCGTCCGGCAGGTGTTTGCGAAAATCGGACACGACTTTGCCGATTGCCGCTTCCTCGTCAAGGCATGGAATCAGTATCGCGACTTGCGGGGTCCAGGCCATTGGAGTTCGCTTTTGAAGCGGTCGGACCCCGGTATCTTTATCACACTTGGTCGCGGTTCAACGAACGGCGGCCCGTGCGAATCATCGAGCCTTTGCGGCGCTCGCAGGCACGGCCATGACAGACAGGCTGGCCTTCACCATGAGTATACAAAATTTGACATATTCCGCCGGCATGATTGCCGCCACGGCGCGGAAGCGTGGATCCAATCCGACGCGGTAAGCTTGCTCGCCAGCCTTGCTTTGAATCAGCGGCCGGGTCCGCTTTGCGGTGCCCGCAACGAAAGACCGAATGATTTGAATCGCTGGCGCGTCAGAATCGGGGAAGGGATTCTCCATGTGGAGGAGGAACGTCATGAATACGTGCATCAGGACCCTGTTGCGTTCCAGCCTGTCGCTTGCGGTGTTATTGACGGCGAGCGGAGCGGTGGCCGCGGGCGAGATCGACTTTGTGTTTGATCCGGCCAACTTCACGCCGGGTGCGGCCATTGACAACCAGTACCTGCCGATAATCGCCGGTTCCGTCTTTGTCTATAACTCGGAATCGGGTGATGGTTGTGCCGTCAATGAGATCCGTGTCACCGGCAATACCAAGGATGATTTTGCAGCGCCATACGAGAGCATCCTTGCCTGGGAAGTCGAAGACCGGGAATGGCTGGATTCCGAATGTGCCGGCAATTATTCCCTGGTGGAAAGCACGAAAGACTGGTTTGCCCAGGATCACGA
>JBATEA010000408.1:0-3398 GCA_049663745.1 Steroidobacteraceae bacterium
GTTGTTGCATGAAGTGTTGCGCTGCGATTCGTGAAGACGACATACAACAACTGCGAAACTGCGACCCGGCACCGGCAGGTGCTGAAGCGAGCCGCCGAATTACATCATTCCGGTTTGAAGTCGCGCGGCTTCCGACATCATCGACTGGTTCCACGGCGGGTCGAACACCAGGTCGACGCTGGCCCTGCGAACGGTCGGGATGATCAGGAGCTTGTCGCGCACGTCCGCGACCAGCACCTCGCCCATGCCACAGCCCGGTGCAGTCAGCGTGAGCTTGATGTCCACGTCGCGCGTGCCTTCGTCATTCGGCTTGATCGTGCAGTCGTATACCAGCCCGAGGTCCACGATGTTGATCGGGATCTCCGGGTCGAAGCAGGTGCGCAGCTGGTCCCATACCAGGCGGCTGACATCCTCGTCGGTCGCGCCCGGCGGAAGCTCGGGCGGCCGCAGCGGTTCCTTGCCGATAGCGTCGCCATCCGCGCCGGCGATCCGGAAAAGATTGCCCTCGATATACACCGTGAAGCTGCCGCCCAGCGACTGCGTGATGTAGCCGACGCTGCCGGTGCGCAGCTTGACCTCGACGCCGGCCGGCACGATCACCGCGCGCACATCGCGTTGCACGACCACGGGCTCGTGTTGCGCGCCGCGCATATTCATTCCGTCGAGACCGGCACCGCCGTTCCGGCGAGCGCCGCGTTCAGCGTGTGCCAACAGAGGCTCGCGCACTTGACCCGCATCGGGAACTCGCGCACACCGGCGAGCGCCGCGAGCTTGCCGAGGCCTGGATCCACCGCCGCGTCATGCCGGGTCAGCATGCGGTGCACGCTGGCGAAGAGGGTGGCGACCTCTGCGCGGCTCCTGCCCTTGACGGCCTCGCTCATCATCGAGGCCGACGCAGTCGAGATCGCGCAGCCCGCGCCTTCGAAGCGGATGTCGCGGACGACGTCATCTTTCATCTCAACAAAGACGTGTAACTTGTCGCCACACAAGGGATTATCACCCTCCGCCAAGTGCGTTGCGCCCGCGAGCCTGCCGAAATTCCGCGGCCGCCGGTTGTGATCGACGATGACGTCGCGGTAGAGATCGGCCAGTTCCATCAGCGCAGTATCCGGATCGCGTGGAGCACGGCATCGCGCAGCGCGTCGATTTCGGCGCGCGTGTTGTAAAGGCCGAAAGATGCGCGCGTCGTGGCCGGTACGCCGAAGAAATCCATGACCGGCATCGCGCAATGGTGCCCGGTGCGCACGGCAACTCCCTGCGAATCGAGCACGGTGCCCAGATCGTGCGGATGGAGGCCCTCGACCGTGAATGACACGAGGCTCGACTTGTCGGGCGCAGTACCGATGATGGCGAGGCCCGGGATGCCGGCAAGTTCGCGGGTCGCATGCTCGAGCAGCTCTCGCTCGTGGGCCGCGATCCTCTCGATGCCGATCGCGCCGAGATAATCGATCGCGGCGCCGAGCCCGATGGCGCCGGCGATGTGCGGCGTGCCGGCCTCGAAGCGGTGCGGCAGGTGGTTGTAGGTCGTGCGGCCGAAGGACACCGAAAGGATCATGTCGCCGCCGCCCTGCCAGGGAGGCATCGTCTCGAGCAACTGCTGGCGGCCGTAAAGCACGCCGATGCCGGTCGGTCCGTACATCTTGTGGCCGGAGAAGGCGTAGAAGTCGCAACCGATGGCCTGCACGTCCACGGCGCGGTGCGGCACTGCCTGCGCACCGTCGACCAGCGTCGTGATGCCGCGCTCGCGGGCCGCATCGATGAAGACTCGTATCGGCAGCACCGTTCCCAGTGCATTCGACACATGCGCCAGCGCGACGATGCGCGTGCGCGGGCCGAGCATTGCGAGATAGGCATCAAGGTCGACGACGCCGCGCCGGTCGATCGGCACCACGCGCAGCAGCGCCCCGGTCTGCTCGCAGAGCAGCTGCCACGGCACGATATTCGAGTGATGCTCCAGCCACGACAAGACGATCTCGTCGCCTGCCTTCAGCAGTGGCCGTCCGTGCGCTTGTGCGACCAGGTTCACGGCTTCCGTCGTGCCGCGCAGGAAAATGATCTCGGCCGCCGATGCGGCATTGACGAATTGCCGCGCCTTCTCGCGCGCGCCCTCATACAGCGCCGTCGCCTCCTGCGAGAGCGTGTGCACGCCGCGATGGACATTGGCATGGTGCGAGCGGGCATAGCCGGCGACTGCATCGATGACGGCCACCGGTTGCTGCGCCGACGCCGCATTGTCGAGATAGGCGAGCGGATGGCCGTTGACTTGGCGTGCCAGGACCGGGAAATCCCCGCGCAAGCGCAGCACGTCGTATGCGGGCTTAAGGTCGCGCACGGCCGCCATCAGCGGAAGCTCCGGATCACGTCGCGGTCCGGCAGGCGACCGACCACCAGTTCCTCGATGCTGCGCCGAAGTTCAGGCAGCGGCACGCCGGCGATGACGTCCTCGCAGAACGCGAAGGTCAGCAGGCTGCGAGCGGTGGTCGGATCGAGTCCGCGTGCGAGCAGATAGAAGAGCTGCGCGGGGTCCAGCGTGCCGACGGTCGCGCCGTGCCGGCACTTGACGTCGTCGGTGTGGATTTCGAGCTGGGGCCGGGCATTGATCTCGGCGAGCGGGGTCAGCAGCAGGTTGCGGCTCGACTGGCTCGCATCGGCGCCGCGCGCCGAAGGGTGCACGACGATGCGGCCGTTGAGGGCGCCTCGACCGCGCCCGGAGGCGATGCCGCGGTAATTCTGGATCGTGCGTGTCGCCCGGCCGTGATGCGAAATGCGCGTGTAGAGATCGGCCTGACGCTCTCCGTCCACCATGAAGAGGCCGGTGAGAAGGCTCTCCGCCCCGTCGCCGCGCAGGGCCAGGTCCAGGTTGGATCGCAGCAGTCGCCCGCCCAGCGCGAAGAGATGCTGGCTGTAACGACTGCCCGCCTGCTGCTCGACGACCCAGGTTTCCAGCTGCGCGGATTGCGCGCCCGCCTGGTGCAGGCGCAGGTGTTCGACTGTGGCACGCGGGCCGATGCGAAGCTCGGCTGCGAGGTTCGAGAGGGCAGGCGCATCGCCGAGGGCGATGAAGTGCTCGACGAGCCGCAGCTTCGCGCCGGCGCCGACCTCGATGACGACACGCGCATGGCTCGCGCCTGGCTGCGCCCCCGAAGCGACGTGAACCAGGTACAGCGGTTGCGCCGGCGCGGCGCCGGCATCGACGCGCAGGATCAAGCCCGCGGCGGAAAATGCGTCGGCCAGCAGCGCATAGCGGTCATCGGCGCCGTCCCCGGGCTCACGCAGCAGGCTCATCGCGCGCGCCGGCTCGGCTGCGAAGAGCATCGTCAGGTCTTCCACCATGACGCCGGCCGCGGGTTCCGGGTCCGAAAGCGCTGGCTCATGGCGCCCATCGATCAGCACGAGCC
>JBATEA010000409.1:0-5562 GCA_049663745.1 Steroidobacteraceae bacterium
ATGTTGGTCAGTATGACTTGATAGCGATTTCGTTACTGACGCCCTTCACGCCGGTCACCGACATCGCGACGGTGGTGGCTGCGACTTTCGCCTGCTCGTTGTTGACGAAGCCGCTCAGCTGCACGACGCCGTTGTTGGTCTCGACTTCGATCTGGTGAGCCTTGGTATCCGGGCTCGCGATCAAGGCCGTCTTCACCTTGGCGGTGAGCATGGCGTCGTCGAAGTGTTCACCGACCGATTCCTTGCCCTGGGTCACCGCCAGGTTGTTCTGGACTGCCGCGACGCCCTTCACCTGGGTCGCGACGGCGGCTGCCCGCGACTTCTCGGCCTGGGAATCGACGAAGCCATTGAGCTGCACGACCCCGCGATTGACGTCCACGTTGATCTCATGCGCATCGGTGCCTGAATCGGAGATCAGGGCGGACTTGACGCTGCCGAGGATGACCGCATCGTCGATCACCTCGCCGGTCGAATTCCGGGTCCGCGTGCCCGAGCACGCGGCGCTGCCGATGAGAACGGTGGCAGCAATGGCCGCTACGAAGACACGTGTGACACTCATAAGTACCTCTCCTTCGTTACTGAGGATTCGACGGAGCGGTGGTGCCCGGCGCGGCGTCCTTCGCGGCGTCGAGCGCAGCATCCGCCCGGTCCTTGCAGGCCTGGCGTTCGTCGCTAGTGAGGGCCTCGCAGCGCGCCATTTCCGCGCTGTGCTCGGCCTCGGCCCTGGAGATTGCGTCGTCCGTCGTGGCTTCGGTCTTTGGCGCCGCCATGTCGTCGCGCACCTCGGTGGGGGACTCAGTCTGCTGACAGGCAGCCAGCAGCGCGCTGAATGCGCACGCCAATAGGGCCGATTTCAGATGATGGTTCATGGATGGACTCCTGATGTCCTGTACGCCAGTCTCGCGGGCGCTCGCACCCGGATATGTCGGTCACGGACGCGCACGCCTGTCGGCAGCCCACCGACGTCGCCCATCGGCGACAGCCGCAAGGCCCGCTAGAAGCGGAATGTCCCCGTCAACCAGAGCGCGTTCGAGTCACTGGTGTTCTGGAAGTCGAACTGTTCGTACTCGAGCCGCAGGTTGAAGGTCTTCAAGAATGTCACGCCGGCACCCAGGCTCCAGGTGAAATCGTCGCCGCTCTGGCTCGCGTGCGCGGTGCCGAGTGGCGAGGTGACCCGCGTGTTGGTTTCGTAGAGGTAATATCCGGCCTTCGCGAAGAAATCGAAGATGCCGACCGGCAGTGTGCCGACGACGTAAGGTGCGTAGCCGTCAGTCTCGGTCTCCGCAACGGTACCCGGAATGATCTCGTCCTCCGGGCTGCCGAGGTTCACGTAGGCGACTTCGAGGGCGAAGAAGCGGTTCAGGTTCCAGCCGGCGATCGCCTTCCAGGCCGTGTCGTCGCTGTCGTATCTTTCGACGGCCGTCGTCACGTCGTCGAAATCGTCGATCGTGACGTTGTATTCGCCGACCCCGCCGCCGAGATAGAAGCCGGGTTCGTCTCTCAGGTCGTCAGCGCGCGCCCCGGTCGCCACTGCAAGCGCCACAACGGACAGGGCCACAGTGATTCCTTTCTTCATGGCTTTCTCCTGGTTGACGTGTGCAATTGCGCCACAGTCTCGCACCGCGGCGCAGCCCGACAGAGTCGGACGGCGACTGACATTCAGGTAGGACGAATCCCAGCGCGGCTCGCGCCGGCTATTGTTTCAGCGCTGCCGCATCGACGAACCCGCGCCGGCAGGCGTTGCAGGGCGACACGAACTTGTAGGGCGCGCTGCGCGCAGCGCCGATCACGACCACGGTCGTCCCCTCCGGATATTCATCCAGCACCGGGGCGTCGGGAGAGGGCCCCGCCAGGACCGGGGACTTGCGCGTGAGTGTCCACAATCCGCCGGGCGCGACGTCGACCTTGTGCCCGCGGTATTCGATCAGCGAGCGATCGTAGGCATTCCCGTTCCAGGTGTAATGCGTCAGTTCGCTGCAGGGCCGCTGGCCGGAGCAGCCGCCGCGCAAGGTCGCGCGTTCGCCCGGCTTCGCGCGCAGCACATCGATGCCCGGCGCGTCATCGGCATTGATGGCGCCCAGCTCGTCCCAGGCCTCGCCGCTCTGCGTATAAAGGAAGTACGGGCAACCGAGGCTGCCGCAGGAAAACACGGACGGCGCCCCCTGGCAGGTGTAATTCTGGGTCAGGTCGAGCAGGATCTCGGCATTGCCGTCGGCCTCGATGTCCAGCGACCAGGCAGCGGACTCCGGCAACGGCGCCAGTTCACCTCCGACGCGGCTGCATTCCTGGATCATGTAGTCCAGTGACTGGAGTATGTAAGTGGGGCAGGCACTGGGCGCGGTGTCGTCGTCCTTGATTTCCTCGGCGAGGCAGCCGGCGAGGTCGATGTCCTTCTTGAGCACCGCCGTGCTTGCCGCGCGTTCCGTCCTTGCACCTGTCGAATCGTCGCCGGTTCCCGCGGAATCGCCTGATTCGCGGCCGCAGGCAGCGAGCAGCAGGAAGCAGGTCAGGCAGGTAATGACGCGACGCATTGGCGACTCCCTGGGGTTCAGAAGCGCAACGACAGGCAACTCAGTCCCCCGTCCATCTTACGGAATTCCGACATCTCGATCGGCAGGACGTTATAGCGCCGGGCCTTCAGCATCTCGGCGAGCTTCGGGTACCCAAAGGCGATCAACACGTGGTCGTTGACCCGGATGCAGTTGGCCGCGTAGCGCTCCTCGACCCGAACGGGAATCTGCTCGTAGCGGCTGAGTGCCGGGACGCGCGGAATGTCATCGGTGACGACCATGCGGCCGTTGCCGAGATAGGAGAGTCCTGTCTTGAGGTGCAACAGCCTATTGATGCCGCGGATATCCACGATGCTGGACGTGTAGTGCAGGTCGTCGAGGAGCCGCGCCAGCTGGCGCGCACCGACCTCGTTGGTTCGCGACGAAAGGCCGATCAGGAAATGCCCGTCGGCCTCGCAGACATCGCCGCCATCCACCGTGCCGGGCGAAAAGATCTGCGCGACCTGCCGGAAATGGTGCCTCAGCACCGTGGCGACGCTATCCACTTCGCCCAGCCGGCTCGGCGCGCCGGGGCGCGCGGCAATCGCACCCTCGGCGGTGACGATCGCGGTGTCTTCCACGAATGTGCCGTCGGGAAACGCGGGATCCGGCGGCAGTGTCGTGATTTCGAGGCCGCAATCCTCGAGAGCCCGGCAATAGGCGCGATGCTGATTCAGCGCCAGGCCGATATCCGGCGGGCCTTCATCCGAGCTGGTCAGGCCGTCGGCATAGTTCGAGGCGGGTGGGCGGACGACGGCATGTGTGAAGGCCATGCCCTAGTGTGCCGGGTCTTTCCCGCCGTCCGCCACCAGTGCTGATGGGGGCCCTGCGGAACTGCGGAACTGCGACCCGGCACCAGGTCGGTCCCTATTGCGTCGCAAAAGACCGACGCCCTGCAAAAGATTTCTTCGGCCTGGCGTAGTATTTCCTACGGCGGACCGGTCTATTGGTTGACCCCAAGCTCTCTTGGGGTCATTTGTTAACAAAGAGGGTAATGATCATGTCTATGAATCGTCGGGATTTTGGCAAGGTAATGCTGGGCGTGACGGGTGGCCTGCTCGCCGGCACGCAGCTCGTCAATGTTGCGTCCGCCACAGAGGAAAAGGCGGGCGAAAAGCATGACCACGAATGTGCGGGCAAGAATGCCTGCAAGGGTCAGGGCGGCTGTAAGAGCGGCGACGGTGGCTGCGCCGGCAAGAACTCTTGCAAGGGCAAGGGTGGCTGCAAGGTGCCGGTCGATCCGTCACACACGGGCGGCTGAAGGCCTGGTTGAATCACGCTGCCATCCGGGTCGCGAGGCCCGGATGGCAGCGATGCTTTTCCATTGATCATTAGATGAACAGCGCGGCATTGCCGAATCGCTGGGGCCTGCCGGACCTCGGTCTCGGCGTGGGCCTGCGCACGACGCATTTCCGGCACATCACCGAGCACTGGCCGGCGATGGACTGGTTCGAGATCCTGTCCGAGAACTTCATCGACACCGGCGGACGGCAGCTCAACTTTCTCGACCAGATCGCGGAGCGCTATCCGATCGTGATGCACGGCGTGTGCCTGTCGGTCGGCAGCACCGACCGCATCGATTTCGGATTCCTCGACAAGCTCGCGGCGCTGGCCGCGCGCGTGAATGCGGTCTGGCTCGGCGATCACATCTGCTGGACGGGCGTCGCCGGCATCAACGGCCACGACCTTTACCCGGTGCCGTACACGGAAGAGGGCCTGCGCCACATGGTCTCGCGCGTGAAGACGATCCAGGATTACCTGGAGCGGCCGCTCGTGCTCGAGAATCCCTCGACTTACCTCACCTTCGCGTCGTCCTCGATGCCGGAGGAAGAATTCATCGCGCGCCTCGCCGTGGAGGCGGATTGCGCGCTGCTGCTCGATGTCAACAATGTCTACGTGACCTGCCGGAATCACGACCTCGATCCGGTCGCCTATCTCGACGCGATCCCCTACGACCACGTGGTGCAGGTGCACCTGGCCGGACACACCGACAACGGCACGCATTGCATCGATACCCACGACGGCCGCGTGATCGACGAAGTCTGGCAGCTGTACAAGCGCGTGCATGACCGTACCGGCGGGCGTGCGACGCTGCTCGAATGGGACGCGAAGGTGCCGAAGTTCTCGGTGCTGCAGCAGGAAGTCGGCAAGGCGGCGCGCTTCCGCAAGGGCAGGAACCAGGCCGTGCGTTCGGCGGCGGCATGAGCCTGCGCGACGAGCCGGGACTGAATACGCTGGAGCGCTGGATGCAGGAGGTCGTCATGCATCCGGATGGCGCGGCGGCGGGCCTGCGCTCGGCGCCGGCAAGGCGCCTGTTGCCGGCCGCTGCCAGCAGGCTCGAAAGCGTCGTGCTGCCGTCGAAGGCGCTGTCTTCGGTCGAGCGGCTCGATATCTACGCCAACATGTATTACGCGCGGCTCCTCGAGATCCTGGGCGAGGAATACCCGACGACGCGGCAGATCCTCGGCGACCAGGTCTTCTGGAAAGCCGGCCGCCGGTTCCTGCAGCGCAATCCTTCGAGGCATCGCACGCTGAACCACCTGAGCGACCGGTTCCCGGGCTTTCTCGCGCGTCACCTGCCGCACGGAAACCGGCGCGGGCTCGCGACCGATGTCGCGCGCATCGAGCGGGCGATGGAGGATGTCTACGATGAGGCGCGGGCCGAGCCGCTGACTGCCGAAGAGTTCGCGAGCATCGGCGCCGGCGAATGGCATCGGGTGCGGCTGCGCCTGGTTCCGGCGCTGCGCATGCTGAAGCTGCGCTTCCCGGCCAACGAATACATGAATGCAGTGCGCGCCGGGCGCAAGCCGCGCCTGCCGCGTGAGCGCGCGACATTTGTGATCGTCTATCGGCGCGGTTTCCGGGTGTTCCGCCAGGACCAGTCGGAGGGCCAGTTCAGGCTGCTCTCGGCGCTGGGGCGCGGCCGGACGCTCGAAGAAGCGGTACGCAAGAGCATCAGCGGACGCGGTGGCGATGCGGATGCGCTTGCCGCGATGCTCGGCGAGTGGTTCCG
>JBATEA010000410.1:0-4470 GCA_049663745.1 Steroidobacteraceae bacterium
CACCGACACCGGTGGCTCGATCCGCCAGCCCGGCGCGCTGACCGGCCTGACCGGATTCAAGCCGACCTATGGCCGCGTCTCGCGCTACGGGATGGTCGCCTTCGCGTCGAGTCTCGACCAGGCCGGCGTGCTCGCGCAGTCCGCCGAGGACGCCGCGCTCGTGCTCGGCGCGATGGCGGGCCACGATGCGCGCGACTCGACGAGCGTCGCCGTGCCGGTCCCGGATTACGTGGCCGGCCTCGGCCGCTCGATGAAGGGCCTGCGCATCGGCATCATCCGCGAATTCTTCGGCGAAGGCCTGGAAGAAGGCACTGCGCGCTCGGTGCGCAACGCGCTCGACGGATTCCGCGCGATGGGAGCGACGCTCATGGAGTTGAGCCTGCCGAACCTGCCGCTCTCGGTGCCGACTTACTACGTCGTCGCGCCGGCGGAATGCTCGTCCAACCTGTCGCGCTTCGACGGCGTGCGCTTCGGTCACCGTTGCGCCGATCCGCGCGACCTGCTGGACATGTACAAGCGCTCGCGCGGCGAGGGCTTCGGCGCCGAGGTCAAGCGCCGGATCATGACCGGCACCTACGTGCTGTCCGCGGGCTACTACGACGCCTACTACCTGAAGGCGCAGAAGGTGCGCAGCCTGATCAACGCCGACTTCCGGCGCGCGTTCGCCGAGGTCGACGTGCTGATGGGGCCGACGACGCCGACGCCGGCATTCGCGATCGGCGCCAAGGTGGACGACCCGATCACGATGTATCTCAACGACATCTACACGATCGGCGCCAACCTGGCGGGACTGCCGGCGGTTTCCGTTCCCTGCGGGCTGGTGGACGGTCTGCCCGTCGGCCTGCAGATCATCGGCCCGCACTTCGCGGAAGAGCGCCTGCTCGCGGCGGCGCACGCACTGCAGCTCGAGACGGACTGGCACCGCCGGCTTCCGCCGCTCTTCGCCTGAGGCCGCGCATGGGCATCGAATGGGAAACCGTCATCGGCCTCGAGATCCACGCGCAGCTCGCGACGCGCTCGAAGATTTTCTCGGGCTCCTCGACGGCCTACGGCGCGACGCCCAATGTCCAGGCGAACCTGGTCGACCTGGGCTATCCAGGCGTGCTACCGGTGCTGAATCGCGAGGCCGTGCGCATGGCAGTCCGATTCGGACTCGCGATCGGCGCCACGATCGCGCGACGCTCGATCTTCGCGCGCAAGAATTACTTTTATCCGGACCTGCCGAAGGGCTACCAGATCAGCCAGTACGAGCGCCCGATCGTCGAGGACGGCGAGGTGGGGATCGTGCTCGACGACGGCACGCGCAAGACCGTCGGCGTCACGCGCGCGCATCTGGAGGAGGATGCGGGCAAGTCCCTGCACGAGGGCCTCGGCAGGTACAGTGGCATCGACCTCAATCGTGCGGGCACGCCGCTCCTGGAGATCGTCTCGGAGCCCGACATGCGCTCGGCGCGCGAGGCGATCGCCTACATGAAGAAGATCCACACATTGGTCCGCTATCTCGAGATCTGCGACGGCAACATGCAGGAGGGCTCGTTCCGCTGCGACGCCAACGTCTCGGTCCGTCACCAGGGCCGGCACGAGTTCGGAACGCGCTGCGAGATCAAGAACCTGAATTCCTTCCGCTTCGTCGAGCGCGCGATCAATTACGAGGTCGCGCGGCAGATCGAGCTGCTCGAGGGCGGCGGCAGCGTGGTCCAGGAGACGCGGTTGTTCGATCCGGACCGCAATGAAACACGGCCGATGCGCTCGAAGGAAGAGGCGAACGACTACCGTTATTTCCCGGATCCCGACCTGCTGCCGCTGGCGCTCGACGCGGGTTTCATCGAGGAAGTGCGGGACGGGCTGCCAGAACTGCCGGACCAGAAAGCGGAGCGATTCGGGCGCGAGCACGGCCTGTCGCCCTATGACGCGGGCGTCCTGACTGCGAGCCGGGAACTCGCCGGCTACTACGAATCCGTCGTCGCGATTCAGGGCGCCGACGCCAAGCTCGCGGCCAACTGGGTCATGGGCGACCTGTCGGCGTTCCTGAATCGCGACAACCTCGAGATCGGCCAGTCGCCGGTCAGCGCAAAGCGGCTCGCGGGCCTGCTCGCGCGCCTCGTCGACGGCACGATTTCCGGCAAGATCGCCAAGGAAGTGTTCGAGACGATGTGGGCAGGGCAGTCGGATGCCGACGCGATCATCGAGACGAAGGGCCTGCGGCAGATCACCGACAGCGGCGCGATCGAGCGCGCCATCGCCGAGGTGATGGCGGCGAATCCCGCGCAGCTCGCCGACTACCGCTCGGGCAAGGACAAACTGTTCGGATTTTTCGTCGGCCAGGTAATGAAGAAAACCGCCGGCAAGGCGAATCCCGCGCAAGTGAACGAACTGCTGCGCAAGATGCTCGCGGGTTGAGCGGCGCCGATGGCCGACGGCGACCTGCTGCATCGCTTCCTGTTCGAGAACCTGCCCGTCAGGGGCCATCTCGTGCGGCTCGACGCCAGCTGGCGCGCGGCGATCGAACACCACCGCTATCCGCGCGCGATCAGCGATGCGCTGGGCCAGGCAATGGCCGCGAGCGTGCTGATGGCGGGTTCCCTGAAATTCGAGGGCAGGCTGTCGCTGCAGGTCGAGGCTTCCGGAGCGCTACGCCTGCTATTGGCCCAGTGCAGCCATCGCCACGCGATCCGCGGCGTCGCACGGTATCGCGAGCTGCCGGCGGAGGACCTGGATGCCGTCGCGCTCTTTGGCGAAGGCCAGCTCGCCGTGACCATCGAGCAGGACGAACGGGGTGACCGTTACCAGGGCGTGGTTCCGCTCGAGCAGGACTCGCTGTCGGCCTGCCTGGAACGCTACTTCGCGCAGTCGGAGCAGATCCCGTCACGGCTGTTCCTCGCGGCGACGCCCGAACGCGCCGCAGGCCTGCTGCTGCAGCGCATCGCCGTGGGCGGTGCCGGCGACGAGACCCGGCTGTCCGCCGACGCCGACGACGCCTGGCGGCGCCTGTCGCTGCTGGCTGCGACGCTGTCTTCAAAGGAACTGCTCGAACTGCCCTGCCGCGAGGTCCTGCGCCGCCTGTTCAGCGAGGACGACATCCGCCTGTTCGAGGGCACGCCGGTCTTCTTCCGGTGCAGCTGCTCGCGCGAGCGGGTTTCCGGGATCCTGCAGGCGCTCGGCGCCGATGAAGTGAATTCACTGCTTCGTGAGCGCGGCGACGTGGAGGTCCGCTGCGAGTTCTGCAATCGCGACTGGCGATTCGATGCCGTGGACGTCGCCCGCCTGTTTGCGCCCGGCGCAAGCCAGCAGGCGCCCCGCGGGCTGCACTGACGGCATCCCGGGCGTCGTATTCCGGCATTGCCACCTGGCCATGCTGAACTTCGGGCCGGACGGTCCGACGTACGTGTTGATCGCGTGGGGCGCCATCGTGCTGGCGAGCGCAGCGGGGCTTTCCACGGCAGCGTGATGCCTTTCTTTGCGGTGCACAAAGCCGCCCGTATACTCGACCGGATGCGCTCCCCCGTCGCGGTTTCCTTCGAGTTTTTCCCGCCGAACGATGCGGCGATGGAACGCACGCTATGGGCGTCCATCGAACGCCTCGCGCCGCTCGGACCGCGCTTCGTCTCGGTCACCTATGGCGCGGAAGGCTCGACGCGCGACCGGACCCACAATGTCGTCGCGCGCGTGTCGCGCGAGACAAAGCTGACCGGTGCCCCGCACCTGACCTGCATCGGCGCAAGCCGCGGCGAGATCCAGTCCATCGCGCGGCGCTACTGGGACGAGGGCGTGCGCCACATCGTCGCGCTGCGCGGCGACCCGCCGGCCGGCAGCGGGCGTTACGTGCCGCATCCGGGCGGCTATGCCTACGCTTCCGACCTGGTGCGCGGCCTGAAGGAAGTCGCCGACTTCGAGATCTCGGTCGCAGCCTACCCGGAGACGCATCCCGAGGCGCTGAGCCCGGAGCAGGACCTCGAAAACCTGAAGCGCAAGCTGGCGGCGGGTGCGACGCGCGCCATCACCCAGTTCTTCTTCGACACCGATCTCTATCTTGCCTTCCGTGACCGCTGCGCGGCTGCCGGCATCGATGCAGTCATCGTCCCGGGCATTCTCCCGATCACGCGCTTTCCGCAAATGCTCCGATTCGCCGAGCGCTGCGGCGCCAGCGTCCCGGACTGGCTGGTCGAGCGCTTTGATGGGCTGGACGACGACGCCGGGACGCGCAACATGATCGCCGCCTCGGTCGCGATCGAACAGGTGGCGCGCCTGCGCCGCGAGGGCGTCGACGAGTTCCACTTCTACACGCTGAATCGCGCGGAGCTCGCCTACGCGATCTGCCACGCGCTCGGACTGAGGCCCCGATGAACGCGCTCCGCAAGGCCCTCGGCGAACGGATCCTGATCCTGGACGGTGCGATGGGAACGATGATCCAGCGCGCGAAGCTTTCGGACGCGGATTATCGCGGCAGGCGCTTTGCGGACTGGCCGCGCG
>JBATEA010000411.1:0-9319 GCA_049663745.1 Steroidobacteraceae bacterium
GCTGCCGCCGAGACCGCGACCGGCATGCTCGCGCCGCCAATTGCGACTGCGGACGCGCGTGAGCGCGTGCGCATCCAGGCCGAGATCGCGATCATGCGCGGCGACGCGCAGCGCGCGCAGGCGCTGATGCGCGAGATCCCGGATGCCAACGACGCCGCGGCGCTTGCCACCCGCGCGAAAATCCAGTTCAACACCAATCACGTGGCCGACGCGGTCAAGACGCTCATTGCACGCGACCGCCTGATGACCGACGCGGCAGGACGCCAGGGCAACCAGCGCCTGATCCTGGACGGCATCCGCGAGGCGCTCGGCCGTGGCGCGGACATCAGGCCTCCGGCCGGGGCGGATGCGTTGCTGGCCGGATGGCTTGATCTCGGGCGAATCGTGGCGGATGCCAGGGCGGGGGCGCTCGGCGTTTCGCGGCGCGTGCAGTCCTGGCGCTCACGTTACCCGGCGCATCCGGCCTCCGACGAACTATGGCGCGATCTTCTGGAGCGGCCTGCCGCGAGCGGCGACATACCGCGGCAGATTGCCTTGTTGCTGCCGTTGTCCGGCCGCGCCGAAGCCGCGGGCGTCGCCGTTCGGGACGGCTTTCTCGGCGCGTATTACGAGCAGGGTGCCGAATCGCGTCCGCGGCTGCGCATTTACGACGTTGCGGTCCAGGACGCACCATCGGCATACCTGCAGGCGATCGCGGACGGCAGCGATTTCGTGGTCGGCCCGTTGACGCGCGAGGAGGTCTCGGGCCTCGCGACGCTCGCCGACGGACGCGCCACGACGCTCGCCCTCAATTTCCTGCCGGACGGCGTCGTGGTTCCCGACCGCTTCTATCAATATGCGCTGTCACCCGAAGACGAGGCGCGCCTCGTGGCGCGCCGCGTGGTCGCCAATGGACTGACGGCGGGACTGACACTTGTTCCGCAATCGGACTGGGGACGGCGCGTGCAAACGGCATTCGCCGCGGAACTCGCGGAAGCCGGCGGCCAGCTGCTGGACCAGGCCGACTATGCACCGGACAAGGCCGACTTCAATGAGCTGCTGCAGAAGCTGCTGCGCACGGACGGAAAACGCGGCAGCACGCCGCGCGCGGATGCGAAATTCATCTTCGTCGCCGGGCAACCCCTGCACGGCCGGCTGATCCGCTCGCAGCTGCGCTTCAATTACGCGAGCTCGTTGCCGGTCTATGCGACTTCGGACATTTACGATCCGGCCGGCACCAGCAACGTGGACCTGGACGGCGTGATTTTCCCCGACATGCCATGGGTGCTCGATCCCTTTGGTCCACCCGCGGCGGCGCGCGAGTCCGCCCTGCACATCTGGCCCGATCGCGCCGGGCCGCGGGGCCGGCTGCATGCCTTCGGGTATGACGCATTCCGCCTGGTCGGCGAACTGCGGCGCCTGCGCGGACGGTCCTCGACCCCATTGCCCGGTCTGACGGGCCGGCTCGAAGTCGACGGGCAGGGGCGCGTCCACCGCGAGCTCGACTGGGCCCAGGTGGTCGACGGCAAGCCCGTGCTGCTGCCGGCGCCCGGGTCGGTCGTTCCCCCATCGTGAGTGCGGCGCCGCACCTCGAGATCGGCCGCGCGGCTGAGGCGGCCGCGGCACGCCATCTCGAGCGCATCGGCTACCGGATCCTGCAGAACAATTTCCGCGCCCGCGGCGGTGAACTCGACGTCGTTGCCATGGACGGCGCAGCACTCGCGATCGTCGAAGTCCGCTACCGGGCAAGCGATCAATTCGGCGGCGGCGCGGCCAGCATCACCGCGGACAAGCGCCGACGCATCATCCGCGCCGCACGCGCGCTGCTCGCGACGCAACCCCTCCTCGCCCGATTGCCCGCGAGATTCGACGTCGTCGAAGTTTCCGGTCCCGCCGATTCACTCGACTGTCACCTGATCCGTGGCGCGTTCAGCCTCTAGCGCGCGGTCCCGCCGCCGCTCGATGAGATCATCATCGCGTTTTGACCGATGCCATCCGCCACATTAGTCTGGGCCAGCGGCGGGAACAGAGCCGATTCGTTGCCGCACTGAGGCATTCCCTATTTCGACCACAACGCCGGAAGAAAAGAGTGGTGGGCACGGGCTGCATCGCGTGCTCGGAACCTGGGACCTGGTGCTGCTCAATGTCGTGGCCATCGTTGGCTTTCGCTGGCTATCCACCGCGGCGCAGATCGGGCCGTCGAGCCTGGTCCTCTGGTTGCTGGGTCTGATCGGTTTTTTCATTCCGATGGGGCTGGCCATACTTGAACTGAGCTCGCGCATGCCCGGCGAGGGTGGCATGTACCTGTGGTCAAAGGCGGCATTCGGCGAAGTTCATGGATTCGTCACTGGCTGGACCTACTGGATTTCCAATCTGGTGTTCTTTCCGTCGTTGTTGCTGTTCAGCGCCGGAATTTTCCTCCATATCGGCGGCGATCGCTGGCTGGCCTATGCCGGTAACAGCGGCTACAACCTTGCCTATTGCCTGATCGTTCTGTGGACGGCGACCGGACTGAGCATCCTTGGCCTGGAACGCGCCAAATGGCTGCAGAACATCGGCGGTATGGCAACCTGGATGGCGGCGGCATTGATCCTGGGCGCCGGTGCAGTGGCCGCATACCGGTTTGGCTCGGCCACGACTTTCTCAGTTGCGAATCTGATGCCCGACTTCGGACGACTGGTGACCTTCTCGACGCTTGCGACCATGGCCCTGGCCTTCGCCGGTCTCGAACTCGGGCCGATTCTCGGCGGGGAGATCCGGGACCCGCGCCGGCAGATCCCGCGGGCAACGCTGACGTCCTGCATCATGATCACTGCCATCTACATATGCGGCACGGCGGCCCTGCTGGTCGCACTACCGTCATCGATGATCGATGTCATTGCCGGCATCCCGCAGGCGCTGAACGCGATCGGGCAACGCATCGGGCTGCCACTATTTGGAACTCTCACTGCAGCACTGGTCGCCGTCGCCACCATTGGCGGCATTTCCGCCTGGGTCACGAGCACCGCCCGCCTGCCTTATGTGGTCGGTGTCGATCGCTATCTGCCCCGGGCGCTGGCGCGCGTGCACCCCAGATACGGCACCCCCTACGTGGCCTTGCTCGTCCAGGGTGTCCTGGCGACGCTGGTCTTGCTGGCGGCGATGTCCGGCGCAAGCATTCACGAGGCCTTCGTGATCCTGATTGACATGACCATCGTTACTTCGTTATTGCCCCTGTTGTACATCATGGCGGCGCTACCCATCCTCCGGCACCGGGCCGCCGGCCGAAACGAGGCCGAATTCCTTGTCCCTGGCGGCAGCGTTGTCTGCTGGCTGGTGGCGCTGACCGGATTCGCGACCACGATGCTCGCCATCGTTACCTCGATGATTCCGCCCGCAGACAGCCAGAATCCGGGTCTGTTCCTGATGAAGGTCGTGGGTGGTTCGGCCTTGCTGATCGGAGTCGGGCTGATGTTTTATCGGCACGGGCAACGACAGCTGCATCACGCGTCGATGTGAATGGCGTGGACAAGGCTGACGCTGCGCACATGCCCGCGCCCTGACCGGCGCGGGGATTACTTCACGACGCGGAGTTTCGGTCGGCTGCCGGAGTCGTCGGGGCTGGGTGTCGCGGGTGGCGGCGGCGGTGCGTCGCCTTCGTCCTGGAAGAGCATGCCCTGGCCCGTCTCGCGCGCGTAGATGCCGAGCACGGCGGCGATGGGGACACGGACCTGCTGCGGCACGCCGCCGAAGCGCGCCGCGAACTCGATCCACTCGTTGCCGAGCTTGAGGCCTTGCGTCGCCTGCCAGCCGACATTGAGCGTGATGCGGCCGTCGCGCACGAAGGCCTTGGGCACTTCGGTGCCGGCGACGCCGGCGTCGACGACCAGGTGCGGTGTCTGACCGTTGTCGGTCATCCACTCGTGCATCGCGCGCACCAGGTACGGTCGTCGCGAGGTCTGCTGCGGCGCGGCCATGGATTCAGGCCCTCATCGCAGCGCCGGCCGGGTCACTTCACGTCCTTCCAGTATTCATTCTTCATTAAGTACGTGAAGGCCAGGAACATGAGCAAGTACAGGATCACCCAGACGCCCAGCGAGCGACGCTGGGACTTGGCCGGCTCCGAGACATACTCGAGGAAAGAGACCGTGTCGCGCACGAAGCCGTCGAACTCGGCCGCGGTCATTTCGCCGGGCGCGGCCGCAACGAGTCCCACGAGATGCTGCGCCGGCTTGCCTTCCGCGTCGGGCTTCGATTCAAAGCGTGGCATCTGCCTGCCCTGCAGGCCGGCGAGCACGTCCGGCATCGCCGTCTGCGGAAGAACGGCATTGTTGGCGCCGGTCGGCCGCGACGGGTCGTCGTAAAACGACTTCAGGAAGGTGTAGACATAGTCCGCACTTCGGCTGCGCACGATCAGCGACAGGTCCGGCGGCGCGTTGCCGAACCAGATCCGCGCCTGCTCCGGCGGCATGGCCGAGACCATCGGGTCGTAGATGCGCGTGCCGGTGAACATCAGGTTCTGCTGCAGCTCGTTCTCTGTGATCGCCAGGTCCTGTGCGACCTGGCTGTAGCGCATGTATTTCGCGGAGTGGCAGCCGAGGCAGTAATTGACGAAGTTGCGCGCGCCGCGCTGCAGCGAAGCGAGATTGCCGACGTCGGTGCCGGCATCCTGCAGTGGATAGCCGTGCTCGGCGGCGGACGCGGCGAGCGGCCACCAGATCGCGATCAGCGTTGCCAGGATCCTTGCCGGCTTCATCAGGTCACACGCGTCGGTTCCGGCTTGTAGCTGTCGATGCGCGAGTACCAGGGCATCAGCAGGAAAAATGCGAAGTAATAGATCGTGCCGATCACCGAAATCGTCTTGAACGGCTGCACCGCGGGCTTCAGCCCGCAATAGCCGAGCGCGACGAATGTCACCACGAACAACATCAGCGCGGTCTTGTAGATCGGCCCGCGGTAACGGATCGACTTGACCGGCGCGCGGTCGAGCCAGGGCACGAAGAACAGCAGCAGGATCGCGGCGAACAGCACCAGCACGCCCCAGAACTGCGTGCCCAGGAATGCCGGCACGGCACGCAGCATTGCGTAATAAGGCGTGAAGTACCACACCGGCGCGATGTGCTCGGGCGTCACCAGCGCATTGGCCGGCTCGAAGTTCGGCGGTTCAAGGAACAAGCCGCCCATCTCCGGAGCGAAGAACACGACCGCGGCAAACAGGAGCATGAATACCGCGAGCCCGTAGATATCCTTGACCGTGTAATAAGGGTGCATCGCGACGCCGTCCAGCGGCCGGTGGTCGGGTCCCTTGGTTTTTTTGATCTCGATGCCGTCCGGGTTGTTCGACCCGACCTCGTGCAGCGCGAGGATATGCGCGACGACCAGGAAGATCAGTACCAGCGGCACCGCAACCACGTGCAGCGCGAAGAAGCGGTTCAGCGTGATATCGGAGATGAAATAGTCGCCGCGGATCCACTGGATCAGTGCGTCACCGATCCATGGGAACGAACCGAACAGCGAGACGATCACCTGCGCTCCCCAATAGGACATGTTGCCCCACGGCAGCAGGTACCCGAAGAACGCCTCCGCCATCAGCGCCAGGTAGATCATCACGCCGAAGATCCACAGCAGCTCGCGGGGCTTGCGATGCGACCCGTAAAGCAGCGCGCGGAACATGTGCAGGTAGACGACGATGAAGAAGGCCGAGGCGCCGGTCGAATGCAGGTAACGGATCAGCCAGCCCCATTCGACGTCGCGCATGATGTACTCGACCGAGTTGAAGGCCTCGGTCGCGGACGGCTTGTAGCTCATCGTCAGGAAGATGCCGGTGAAGATCTGCAGCGCCAGCACGAAAATCGCGATCGATCCGAAGTAGTACCAGAAGTTGAAATTCTTCGGCGCGTAATATTCCGACATGTGCTCTTTCCACAGAGCAGACATCGGAAAACGCTCGTCGATCCAGGCGCCGAATGCCGCGAGCTTGCCCGGCGTCGCGGGCGCGGCCTTGCTGCCGGGCATCAGGCGACCCCCGGGTGATCCTGGCCGATCACCACCATGCCCTTGCCCGCGAACGTATACGGGGGAATCTCCAGGTTCGCCGGCGCCGGCACCCCGCGAAACACGCGGCCGGCGAGGTCGAATTTGGACCCGTGACAGGGGCAGTAGAAACCGCCTGGCCAGTCTGCGCCGAGTTCCGCCTGGCCAGGCTCGAAGCGGCTCATCGGCGCGCAACCGAGATGCGTGCAGACGCCCTGGACAATGAAGTATTCGGGATTGATCGCGCGTCCGGTGTTCTTGGTGTACGCGGGCTGCCTGGACTGATTGGACTGCGGGTCCGCCAGCAGCGCATCGTGGCTCGAGAGCCGCTCGATCATTTCCGGCGTGCGGCGCACGATGTAGATGGGCTTGCCGCGCCACTCGATCTTCAGCATGGCCCCGGGCTCGAGCTTGCTGATGTCGATTTCGACCGGCGCACCGAGCGCCTTGGCGCGCGCGCTGGGTTGCCAGGAGGACAGGAAGGGTGCCGCTGCGAACGCCACGCCGACCGCGCCTGTCAAAGACGTGGCCACCGTCAACAACTGGCGCCGGCCCCGGTCAATGTCTTCGGTCATCAGGGCTTGTTTTCGTTCGTTGCAGGGATTGCGCATTATACACACCGGACCGGTGTTGAAATGGAGGCCGGAGCACGCATGTCAAGGATGCCGGGCTGGTTGCGCTGGATTTCGCCGTGGATCGCACTGGGTCTCGCGGCGGCGCTCGCCATCGTGTTGCTGAAGCCGCGCATGCATGGCGAGCCTCAATCCGCGACGGCATCCGCCGCCTCCGCGCAGATTGCGCCGGCAGCGGCGCCCAAGACCGAACCGGCCCCTGCGCCGGCCCTGCAACCGCAGTTCGTCAGTTACGCCGACGCGGTCGATCGCTCGGCGCCGGCGGTCGTGAACATCTACACGGAGCGTCGCGTGCTGGTGCCGAATATCGGCAATCTGCCGCCGGAAATCGGCCGGTTGTTCGGCGATGTCTGGCCGGACTATCGCGAGCGCGTCGAACGAAGCCTCGGTTCCGGCGTCATCTACGACGCGAGCGGCCACATCGTGACCAACTTCCACGTCATCGAGAACGCGTCGCAGATCAATGTCCAGCTCAAGGACAATCGCGAGGCGCCCGCCAGGCTGGTCGGCGTCGATCGCGACACCGATCTCGCGGTGCTGCAGATCAAGCTCGCGAAGCTGCCGGTGATGGCGATCGGCCGTTCCGACCGCCTGCGCGTCGGCGAGCCCGTGCTCGCGATCGGCAATCCGATCGGCCTCGGCCAGACGGTCACACAGGGGATCATCAGCGCGACCGGCCGCGGCAAGCTCGGCGTGTCCACCTACGAGAATTTCATCCAGACCGATGCGCCGATCAATTTCGGCAATTCGGGCGGCGCGCTGATCAACGGCGCAGGCGAGCTGGTCGGGCTCAACACGGCCATCGCGGGCCGGATGCTCGGAATCGAGGGCATCGGCTTTGCCATTCCGGTCGACCTCGTGCGCGGCGTCGTGGACGCCATATTGAAGGACGGCCGAGTCGTGCGCGGATGGATCGGCGTCGTGCCGCGCGACGTGACCGCGACTGAGGCGGAACAGTTCGGTATCCCCGAGGGTTCGGTGCTGGTGCGGCAGGTCTACGACGGCAGTCCGGCCAATGCGCAGGGCGTCACGCGCGGCGACGTCATCATCGAGGTCAATGGCGCGCGCTTGCGCGGCGCCCAGGACCTGATGGCAAAGGTCGCGATGCTGAAGCCGGGCCAGGGCGTGAAGCTCAGCCTGTGGCGGGGACCGCCATTTGAAGGTCCGCTGCGCGAGCACAATGTCCGGATTGAAGTCGTGGAGCGGCCGGCCCAGGCAGCCGCATCTCCGGCCGCCTGATCCGCTTCAGGTCCGCGCGCCCGGCAGGCGCCGGATGCTGGCGCCGAGCTGGCGCAGCTTCTCCTCGATGCACTCGTAACCGCGATCGATGTGATAGATGCGCTGGACGTCGGTGATTCCCTCGGCGACCAGTCCCGCGAGCACGAGACTCGCCGAGGCGCGCAGGTCGGTGGCCATCACCGGCGCGCCCGACAGCCGCGGCACGCCCTGTATCACCGCCGTGTGGCCCTCGATACGGAGTTCCGCGCCGAGCCGGCGCAATTCGAGCATGTGCATGTAGCGGTTCTCGAAGATCGTCTCGACGATCGTTGCGACGCCGTCGGCGATCGAATCGAGCGCGGCGAACTGGGCCTGCATGTCAGTCGGAAAACCCGGGTAAGGGGCGGTGCGGATGTCCACCGCTGTCGGCCGCCTGCCGTGCATGTCCACGCTGACCCAGTCGGGACCGGTCTCGACGGTGGCGCCCGCCTCGCGCAGCTTTGCGAGCACCGCGTCCAGGTGGTCGGGCCGCGCGCTGCGCACGCGCACGCGACCGCCGGTGATGGCGCCGGCAACCAGGAATGTGCCGGTTTCGATGCGGTCCGGCAGCACTTCATAAGCGCATCCGCCGAGCCGGTCGCGGCCGTCGATCACGATGGTGTCGGTGCCCGCGCCGGAAACCGCTGCGCCCATGGCGTTGAGACAGCCCGCGAGGTCCACGACCTCCGGTTCGCGCGCGGCGTTCTCGATGACCGTGCGGCCTTCCGCGAGCGTCGCCGCCATCATCAGGTTCTCGGTACCGGTCACGGTGACCGTGTCGAGCAGGATCCGCGCGCCCTTCAGCCGGCCGGCTTTCGCGTGGATGTAGCCGCTCTCGACGCCGATCTCCGCGCCCATCGCCTCGAGGCCCGCAATGTGCAGGTTGACCGGCCGCGCGCCGATCGCGCAGCCGCCCGGCAGCGACACCTGCGCCTCGCCGTGGCGCGCGAGCAGCGGACCCAGCACCAGTATCGACGCGCGCATCGTCTTGACGAGTTCGTAGGGCGCGACCGGTGTCGTGAGCCGCGCGCCGTCGACTTCGACGCGCATGCCCTCAGCAACCGTCACGCCGACCCCCATGCGGCCCAGCAGCTCGATCATCGTGGTGACATCGTGCAGATGCGGCACGTTGCCGATCGTCACGGGCGCATCCGCCAGCAGTCCCGCCGCGAGGATTGGCAACGCCGCATTCTTGGCGCCCGACGCCCGCACATCGCCCGAGAGCCGGATACCGCCCGAGATCTGCAGCTTATCCACGATGCGTTGCCTCAGCCCGTCGCACGGCGCGCCCACTCGTCGGGCGCCGGCGTGTCGAGCGACAGCGCGTGGATCTCCCGGCCGACCGCGGTGCCGAGCGCCCGGTACACGAGCTGGTGTCGCTGGATCGTCCTGAGTCCGGCGAACTGCGTCGCGACGATCAGCGCCTCAAAGTGCACGTT
>JBATEA010000412.1:0-19773 GCA_049663745.1 Steroidobacteraceae bacterium
TCACCGCGGAGTGACAGCAGCCTGACCATGGATCACCCCATCGCTGATCCGGAATGGGGAGCTTGTTGATGGGTTCCAGCAGGTGCGGGTTCCTCGAGATCATCGACACATCAGCGGCCGGGCACGAAGGCGTCGCCGATCTGTGCTTCACGAGTGGCCGCGAACTGGCGCGACTCATTTGCGCGCGGGAAGTTTCCGCGCGCGAAGTGATGTCGGCCCACCTCCGCCAGATCGAGCGAGTGAATCCGAGAGTCAACGCCATCGTCGCGAAGCTGGACGACGATGCCTGTCTCGCGCTCGCGGACGAAGCCGATCGCCGCGTCGCGAAGGGTGCCAGAGTGGGTGCGCTGCATGGCCTGCCGTTCGTCGTCAAGGACACGGAAGCCGCGGTCGGCTTTCCCTACACCCAGGGATCGCCGATCTTCAAGGACCGGATGCCGGCGGAAGACACGCTCCTCGTGGAGCGCCTGCGCAATGCGGGCGCGCTCCTGATCGGCAAGACGAACGTGCCGGAATTCGGGATGGGTTCGCACACCCATAACACGGTGTACGGCACGACCCTGAACCCGTATGACCTGACGAAGAGCGCGGGTGGTTCGAGCGGCGGCGCGGGTGCTGCGCTCACAACCGGCATGGTTCCTCTCGCCAACGGCAGCGATCTTGGCGGCTCGCTGCGAAACCCCGGGAACTTCAACAATGTCGTCGGTTTTCGACCCACGGTCGGTCTCGTGCCTCTTGCGCCGACGGCGTTGTCGCAGGTGGGGTTCCTGGTGAAGGGCCCGATGGCGCGATCGGTCGAGGACGCGGCCTTCCTGTTGGGCGTCATGGCGGGACCGGATCCGCGGGACCCGGCCTGCTATCCGTCCGATCCTGCCGTGTTCAGCAAAGGCCTCGATCGCAACTTCAAGGGCGTGCGCGTGGCCTGGTGCCCGGATCTCGGCGGGCTGCCGCTCGACCGGCGCGTGCGGTCGGTCATCGAGGCACAGCGCGCGATCTTCGAGCGGCTCGGTTGTATCGTCGAGGAAGCCTGTCCGGACCTGGCCGGCGCGGACGAAGTGTTCCTCACGATCCGCGCATGGCAATCCTGGAGCAGCCTGGGGCCCCTGCTCGAGAAACATCGCGCCGAGATGAAACTGGAGGCCGTCCAGGAGATCGAAGCGGGATCCAGACTGAGCGGCTCCGACATCGCCAATGCGATGATCCGGCACGCCGAGATCATGGAGCGGATGCGGCGGTTCCAGGAAATGTACGAATTCACGGTTTGCGCGGTGAATCAGCTGCCCCCGTTCGACGCCACGATCGACTGGCCGAAGGAAATCGAGGGCACGCCGATGACGCACTACATCGCGTGGATGAAGACCGCCTACCGGATCACCGCGACGTTTTGCCCCGCTGTCTCGGTGCCGGCCGGATTCACCGCCGAGGGACTGCCGGTCGGCATCCAGATCGTGGGCCGGCATCGCGACGATCTCGGCCTCCTCCAGATTGCCCACGCATACGAGCAGGCGACCAATGTCGGCCGCAGGCGACCGGCGATCGCGTCGAACCAATCGAGGTAAGCCATGAACCTGATCGTTGGCGCCACCGGCATGCTGGGCGGCGAAATCTGCCGGATTCTCGCCGAGAAACGTACGCCCGTGAGGGCCCTGGTCCGGGAGTCCTCGAATCCCGAAAGAGTCGCGCAGCTCGCGGGCCTTGGCGTCGAGATCGTGCGGGGCGACCTGAAGGACCGCGCGTCCCTTGCGGCGGCCTGCCGGAGCGTGAACGCGGTCATATCGACGGCGTCATCGACCATATCGAGGCAGCAGGACGACTCGATCGAGAGCGTCGATCAGCAAGGCCAGCTGAATCTCATCGAGGCGGCCGAGGAAACCTCCGTCCAGCAGTTCATCCTCGTTTCATTTCCGGGCGGCCCTGTCGATTTTCCTCTTCAGTCCGCAAAACGCGCCGCCGAGGCGCGCCTGCAACGTGGCCGGATGACGTACACGATCCTCCAGCCGACCTGTTTCATGGAAGTGTGGCTGAGTCCCGCCCTGGGATTCGACCCGGTGCATGCCATGGCCCGGATTTGCGGGAGCGGGAACAACAAGATCAGCTGGATTTCCTTCCTGGACGTCGCGCGGTTCGCCGTGGCGGCACTCGGCAACCCTCGCGCCAGGAACGCGGTCATCAAGCTCGGCGGTCCCGACGCACTGAGCTCCCTGGAAGTCGTGCGACTCGCCGAGCAGGTTGTGGGCAGGGGAATTGCCGTCCAGCATGTGCCCGAAGAGGTCCTGCGGGCGCAACTCGGCGCGGCCGCCGATTCCCTGCAGAAGTCATTCGCCGGGTTGATGCTTTATTGCGCCGGCGGCGACGTCATCGAGATGGCGGACACGCTCCGGGCATTTCCGATCGGAAAGATGAAATCGGTTCGTGAGCATCTGCAGGCGATTGCCTGAACAGAGACCGGCGCGTCTGCGGCAGCTGGCTCCTGACCCCGGGATTTCAATGGCCGCCGCGGATTTGCCGCGGATTTCGAGTACAGTTCGGACAAGGGATCCCATGCTCGGCCAGCTCCTTCCCCGCCACTTCGACAATGACTATCGCGGCAGCAAGCTCGCGCCCTGGCTGTTCGGCGCCGTCGTCCTCGTGAAGCTCGGCATCAGCCTGGGCACCATATTCAACGGCCACGAGGCGGCGAGTTCCGCCGACGGAATCCCGCTGGACACATTCGGGCCCGCCGGCGCACAGACCGTCATTTCCCTCTTTGCGATCTGGGGGCTTGCCCAATTCGTCATCTGCCTGTTGTGCGCACTGGCCCTGGTCCGATATCGCTCGATGATCCCTCTGCTGTTCGCGCTGCTGCTGCTGGAATACCTGGCCAAAAGGGTGATTCTCCATTTCCTGCCTGTCGCCACGACCGGCACGCCGCCAGGCTCGATCATCAACCTCGTGCTTCTCGGCGCGATGATCATCGGCCTTACACTGTCGCTGCGGATTCGCGCCATTTCGGAGTAACCCAATGAAAAGAGTTGCTGGAATTCTCGTTGGAACCATCTTCCTCTGTGTCGGCGCGCTCGCGCTGCCGGACGACGATGCCGCGAACACTGTGGCCGCGCTCGACATCGCCTACCAGGCCGCCGTCGAAAGCAATGACGCCGAAGCGATGGCGCAGATCCTTGCGGACGACTTCGTGCTCGTCACCGGCAAGGGCAAGACGTACACGAAGGCCGATCTGCTCGCTTCGGCCACGGATGGCAAGACCAAGTACGAGCACCAGGTGGCGAGTTCGCGCAGCGTCCGCGTGTGGGGCGATACCGCCGTCGTCACGGCGCTGCTGTGGCTCAAGGGAACCAGCGAAGGAAAGGCTTTCGATTACCAGTTGTGGTACAGCGACACGTATGTCCGCACGAGCAGCGGCTGGCGCTACGTCTTCGGCCAGGCGTCCATCCCGTTGCCGGCGGCGCCCTAGGCCGGTGACGCCGAATCGTTCCACCGTGCGGCGGGACTTTGGCCTGCCGCAGATTGCGCGTTACCTGTGGGCCGCGCCCTGCACCGCGGTCGGCCTCGTTCCGGCGGCGCTCATACTTCTGTCCGGCGGCAGCGCCAGGATCCAATCCGGCGTGCTCGAGATCGCGATACGGAGGATCGCTCGGCGGTCGTCCTTCTATTTCTGCGCCATTACCCTCGGCCACGTGGTCATCGGCCGCGACGAGCGGGTGCTCGAGCAGGTGCGTACCCACGAACTGGAGCACGTCCGGCAGTACGAATGCTGGGGTGCGCTCTTCTTCGTTGCGTATCCGGCCTCCAGCCTTTGCCAGTTGTTGCGGGGCAGGAATCCCTACTGGTTTAATCACTTTGAAATCGAGAGCCGCAAGGCGGAGAAGCTGATCGAGTAAGGAGGCCGCGCTGGAGACCGGGCGCTTTCAATTCTCCGGCGGCGGGCTGCCGGACCAATCCGGCTGGTTCACGCTCGTGTGGTTGCGCGAGGCCGAAGGCTGGCGTGTCATCCGCGATCACTCCGGCTAGAAAACGCTTCATGCCTTGCGCACCGGTCGCGGTGTTTTTTTATGGGCTTTTCATGGACGCAGAGCTCTTGCGCTCCCGCGGCCTGCGGCCGTGCCGTGCATGGAATCCTGATGTCGGTGCCCGCCGGCGACGGCAGGATCCGATCGATGGCTGAGGAACTTCCGCTGTCATTTCGACAGGCGGCGATGCACGAGGCGGAGTTCATCGCGGCGCTCGTCAATTCCGGCTATCGCGGCGAATCGAGCAAGCTGGGCTGGACGACCGAGGCCGACCTGCTCGACGGCACGCGCACCAACAAGGCGGACATCGAGAACATGATCCGGCAGCCGGGCTCGATGGTGCTGCTGTGCACCGAGGGCGCAGAGATCATCGGCACGGCGCATCTCGAACTGCGCGGCGATCAATGCCAGCTCGGCATGCTGGTCATCAAACCGGGGCTGCAGGGCCGCGGCATCGGCAAGGACCTGATGCGGTCTGCGGAGGAAACAGCGCGCGAAACCTGGGGCGTCCACAGGATCGCAATGACCGTGATTTCGATCCGTCACGAACTCATTGCATACTATGAACGCCGCGGTTACCGGCGCACGGGCCGGACCAAGCCCTTCGTCGCCGATGACACGCATGGATATCCGAAGAAATCACAGCCGATCGAATTCATAGTGATGGAGAAACGACTGCCATGAGCGCCATCTCGACCCGACCTGCGATGCTGCGCGACCTCGACGCCGTCGCGCCGCTCTTCGATGCCTACCGGCAGTTCTACAAGCAACCGCCGGACCTGGCGCGCGCCCGCAATTTCATGCAGGAACGGATGGACAGGAAGGAATCGGTGGTCTTCGTCGCCGAGAACGATGCCGGGAAGATCGTCGGCTTCTGCCAGCTCTATCCGACCTTTTGCTCCGTGCGCGCGGCACATACCTACGTGCTCTACGACCTGTTCGTGCACCCTGAAGCCCGCGGCACCGGCGCCGGAAGAGCCCTGATGCTGGCCGCCGAAGCCCATGCCGCGAGAACGGGCGCTGCGAAGATGGAACTTTCGACAGCGAAGACCAACACCGTCGCGCAGGGACTCTATGAGTCGCTTCACTGGGTTCGCGACAACGATTTCTACGTTTACGGCAAGGCGTTCGGGTAAGCCATTGCTGCAGCTACGCCCCTGTTGCGAATGTTGCGGCAAGGACCTGCCCGGCGACTCGGGCGATGCCGTGATCTGCTCGTTCGAGTGCACTTTCTGCCGAGCCTGCGCCGCAGGCGTATTGAATGGCCGTTGCCCGAACTGCGGCGGCGAATTCCAGCCCCGACCGCGCCGCTCACCCGAGAAACTGGCGCGCCATCCCGCCTCAAAGGAACGGGTTGTCAAGCCGCATGGATGCGACGGCGATCCCGTGGCAGGATCGGCGTCATCCTGACCGGAGAACTGATCATTAACACGAATCCACACGCCGCGCGCCCCCGCGCCGGCGAAACGATTCTCGGCGGCGGCATCGCCGCCGCGCTGCTCGACATCGCGCTCGCGATGACTTTCTGGTGGTTCTACAGCGGCGCGTCGCCATGGGCAATCCTGCAGAGCATCGCCGCGGGACTGCTGGGCAAGGAGTCCTTCGCGGGCGGCATGGGTACCGCTGCGCTGGGCGCCTTTCTCCATGTCTTTATCGCCTGCGTGATGGCCGCGGTCTATTACCTCGGCTGCCTGCGCTGGCCGGTCCTGTACAAGAAGCCGGTTTTCTGCGGGGCCGTGTACGGCGTCATCCTGTATCTCGCGATGAGCTACATCGTGCTGCCGCTCTCGAAGGCCTCGCCCATGCCCTTCATCCCGTCCTGGTTCCTGGCGAGCGTCCTCAGTCACGTCGTATTCGTCGGCATCCCGATCGCCCTGGTCGCGCGCTGGTCCGCCGCACGCAGCGCTTCGTCATGAGGGCGAAGTCGAGCGCTGCCGATCGCTGCCGGGTTTTCCGGGAACTGCACCAGTCCGGCTGCTTCGTCATTCCGAATCCCTGGGATGCGGGCAGTGCCCGCCTGCTCGCGCAACTCGGGTTTCCGGCGCTCGCGACGACCAGTTCCGGCTTTGCGTGGACGCTCGGCAAGCGTGACAACCACGTGACGCTCGCGGAGGCGCTCGCCCATCTGCGCCTGGTCACGCAGGCTGTGGATGTGCCGGTCAACGCAGACTTCGAGGGTGGCTTCGCGATCGAGCCGGCCGCGGTCGCTGCCAATGTCACGGCGGCTACCGCGACCGGCATCGCCGGGCTCTCGATCGAGGATTCGACGGGTGACGACGCGAATCCGCTTCATGATTTCGCGCTGGCGGTCGAGCGGGTCCGCGCGGCGCGACGCGCGATCGACGAGAGCAGGACCGGCATCCTGCTGACCGGCCGCTCGGAAGGCTTCATCGCCGGCCGTCCGGATCTCGCCGAGACGATCCGCCGGCTCGCGGCTTATGCCGAGGCCGGCGCCGACTGCCTCTACGCGCCGGGCATCCACAAGAAAGACGACATCACGGCGATCGTGAAGGCCGTTGCGCCGAGGCCGGTCAACCTGCTGGTCGGTGGCGATTTCACGACGGTCGCCGAGGCCGCAGCCCTCGGCGTGCGGCGCATCAGCGTCGGCGGCGCGCTCGCGCGCTCGGCCTGGACCGGGTTCCTGCACGCGGCGAAGGAAATCGCGACGCAGGGAACCTTCACACAGCTCGCCCGCGCCGTGCGATCTTCGGAGATCGAAGGGCCGTTCACGCCGGAGTAAAGCGCATCGCGATTCCCTGGTATCGCACGATCACTGCCGCGCAATGGCGGGTTCTGCTCGCCGCCAAGCTCGGCTGGATGCTCGACGCGATGGATTTCCTGCTCTACGTGATGGTGATCGGGCGGCTGAAGGAATACTTCCACTTCGACGACGCCACGGCCGGCCTGCTGGGAACCATCACGCTGTTGATCTCCGCCGCGGGCGGGCTTTTCTTCGGCGCCATCGCGGATCGCTTTGGCCGCGCGCGGGCGCTGATTTTCACGATCCTGGTCTTCTCGCTCGGCTCGCTCGGCGCGGCGACCTCGCAGACGCTGGTGCAACTGCTGCTGTGGCGGGCGCTGCTCGGGCTCGGCATGGGCGGCGAATGGGCGACCGGCGCCGCGCTGGTCAGCGAATCCTGGCCCGCGGAGCATCGCACGAAGGCGATCGGCATCATGCAGTCCGGCTGGGCGCTCGGTTACATCCTGGCCGCCATCGCCGCCGCGCTCGTGCTCGACGTCCTGCCACTGGGCGCGGAGGCCTGGCGCTGGCTGTTCGTCGTCGGCGCCCTTCCCGCATTCTTCACGCTCTGGGTGCGCCGGCGCGTGCCGGAGTCGCCGATCTGGCTGAAGCATCGAGAGAGCGGTGCGCCGCAGGCGAATCCGTTCGGGGTGCTGTTCGGCCCGCGCCTGTGGCGCCGCACGGTGCTCGCGACGCTCCTGACCGGCTCGGTGATGTTCGCGAACTGGGGGCTGTTCTTCTGGCTGCCGACATTTCTCGCCACTCCCATCGAGCAGGGCGGCGCCGGGATGACCATCCTGCGGTCGATGAGCTGGATCATCCCGATGCAGGCTGGTTCGTATTTCGGCTATCTCTCGTTCGGGTTCATCTCCGACCGCATCGGGCGACGGCCCGCGTTCATCCTCTATATGGGGGTGGCGGCGGTGCTGGTGCCGATCTACGGACAGCTCGCGCGCAGCCCGGGTGTGCTGATGGCGCTGGGGCCGGCGATCGGCTTCGTTGGCTACGGCTTTTTCAGCATGTTCGGCTCGTTCCTGGCCGAGTTGTTTCCGACCGCGGTACGTGCGACCGGGCAGGGGCTTGCCTACAACGTCGGCCGGGGACTCGGCGCCCTCGCCCCATTCACGATCGGCGCGATCGCGACGGTGCCGGGATTCGGCATCGGCACGGCCCTTGCCCTGACCTCCGCGTTCTTCCTGGCCGGGGCGCTGCTGGTCCTGACGCTGCCCGACACCAGCGGCAGGCCGCTCCCGGACTAGATCGCGTGTATCCTGCGCCCATGAGACGGACCGAAGGAGGTTCGACATGAAACCATTCACGACGCTCGCCATCGTCTTCCTTTTTCTGATCGCCATCGGGCAATTGACACGCTTCGTGCTGGGATGGGAAGTGAACATCAATGGCGTTTCGATTCCGGTCTGGGCCAGCGCGCTCGCATTCGTCATCGCCGGCGGCATTGCCGCGATGCTCTGGCGCGAGTCACGCACGCCGCGAAAAAGCTGATCGTGGTCCAGCCCACCTATTTCGCCGTCCGGCGCGTTCATGGACGCGCCTGGGATGCGGCGCTGCCGATGCGCGCGCAGGCGCTGTGGCCTGAGCACTCGGAATTCATGACTGCACTCACTGCGGAGAAGTTTGTCGTCCTCGGCGGGCCGCTGGGGTCGCGCGCGGAAGTGCTGCTGGTGATCGATGCGCCGACCCAGGATGCAGTCCGCGCGCGCCTTGCGAAGGATCCCTGGAGCATGGCGCACATCCTCGAGATCGCGAGCATCGAACCCTGGACGATCATGCTCGACGGCCGGCGTCATTAACGGAGTGCAGGCATGGCCGATCGATTACTGATGCTGCTGGCCGGCCTGTGCTTCGCGATGCCCGGCGTCCAGGCGGCGGAGCAGACCGGCGGCCCGCGCGCCGGCCCAGCGCTGACGCAGGAACTCCACGACGAGATCGTGGCGATGGATCTCAAGCTGTTCGCGGCGGTGTTCGACACTTGCGACATCCCGGCACTCGCGACGCTGGTCGCCGACGATTTCGAGTTCTATCACGACAAGGACGGGCTCTCGTCCACGAGCGGCGCGCAGTTCGTCAAGGCGATCGAGGGCACCTGCGAGCGGCAGAAGAGCGGCGAGGACTATCGCGCGCGGCGCGAGCTGGTGCCCGGCAGCATGAAGGTCTATCCGCTCAACAACTACGGCGCGATCGAGATCGGCGAACACCGCTTCTACCAGCTGCTGCCGGGACAGCCGGAAAAGCTCGTCGAGATCTCCCTGTTCACCAACGTGTGGAAGAAGGAAGAGACCGGCTGGAAGCTGACGCGCGTGCTGAGCTACGGCCACCGGCTCACGGACTAGCACGCGAATGGACGCCGCACGGCTGCTGTGGATCGTGCTCTTCAGTTCGATCGGGCTGGGGCTCTTCCTCTACGGGAAGAAACAGTGGAAAGTCGTGCCGTTGACCTGCGGCCTGGCGTTGATGATCTATCCCTACTTCGTGTCAGGCAAACTGCCGCTGATCGCGGCCGGCGCCGCGCTGACCGCCATTCCCTATTTCATCAGGTATTGATCAGTTCCCCGGAGCCGGCAATATGACATCCACGGACGGCTTTCCCCTCTTCGGCGGCTGCGACTGCCGCAGCATTCGTTATCGCATGGACACGCGCCCGCTGTTTGTGCACTGCTGCCACTGCCGCTGGTGCCAGCGCGAAAGCGGCGCGTCGTTCGCGCTGAATGCAATGATCGAGACCGATCGCATCTCGCAGCTCGGCGGCGAACCGGAAGTCGTGGACACGCCGTCGGAGAGCGGCCGCGGCCAGAAGATCGCGCGTTGCCCGAAGTGCCGCATCGCGGTCTGGAGCAACTACGCCGGCGCAGGGCCCGCGGTGCGCTTCGTGCGGGTCGGCACGCTCGACGAACCCGATCGCCTGCCGCCCGACATCCATATCTTCACGGCCACGAAGCAACCGTGGATCGTTCTGCCGCCGGGCACGCCGGCGGTGCCGGAGTATTACGACAGGAACCTGTACTGGCCGAAGGAAAGCCTGGCGCGGCGCGAGGCCCTGCTCGCGCGGATCGCAGCGCAACAGGCGAAGTCATGAGCGAACCACGGATCGCGCATGCCGTCATGGGCAAGAGCCGGCTGGAGGCGTTCAGCGACGGCGTGCTCGCCATCATCATCACGATCATGGTGCTGGAACTGAAGGTGCCGCATGGCAACGACATCAGGGTGCTGGCGCCGCTGTGGCCCGTGTTGCTGGCCTATGCGCTCTCTTTCCTCTACCTCGGCATCTACTGGAACAACCATCACCACATGCTGCACACCGTGCACAAGGTGACCGGTTCCATACTCTGGGCGAACCTGCACCTGCTGTTCTGGCTGTCGCTTTTTCCGTTCACGACCGCCTGGATGAGCGAGAACCACTTCGCCGCAGGACCCGCCGCCCTTTATGGCTTCGTGCTGCTGATGGCGGCGATCGCCTACTGGACGCTGCAGCAGCTGATCATCGCCTCGCAGGGCCCGCAGTCCCTGTTGAAGAAGGCGATCAAGGGCGACTGGAAGGGCAAGCTCTCGCCGGTTCTCTATGCCATCGCGATTGCGGTCGCCTTTCGCGTGGAGTGGGTGGCGCTCGGGATCTACATCCTGGTCGCCCTGATATGGCTGGTGCCCGACCGGCGCATCGAACGCGTGCTCGCCGCCGGCGACTCCTAGGCCGGGCGCCGCTTCGATCGGGTAAGATGCCGCGGAAATGCAGGCGCTCCGTCCATTGCTGTTCGCCGGTCTCGGCGGCTTCATCGGCTCCGTCGGCCGTTACCTGATCGGCGGCTGGGTGCATGGGCTCGTGCCCATGACCTCTTTCCCCTTCGGCACGCTGGTGGTCAACGTTTCCGGGTGCCTGCTGATCGGCCTGCTCGGCGGCCTGATCGAAGTGCGGCAGGTGTTCGGGCCGGACCTGCGCGTGTTCCTGCTGATCGGCGTACTCGGCGGTTTCACGACTTTCTCGAGCTTCGCCTATGAGACGCTCGCGCTCGCACGCGACGCGGAATTCGCGCGCGCGATGCTGAACATCGCCGCGCAGGTCCTGCTGGGCCTCGGCGCCGCCTGGCTCGGCTATGCCTGGGTAAGGAGCTGAAACCATGATCCTGCCGCGCGAAGGACACTTGCTCAGGATCTTCATCGGCGAGTCCGACCGCCACGAAGGCATGACGCTCTACGAATGGATCGTGCGCAAGGCGCGCGAGCAGGGCCTGGCGGGCGCGACCGTTCTGCGCGGTCTCGGCGGATTCGGCGCGCACAGCCGCCTGCACACGGCCAAGGTTCTGCGCCTTTCGGCGGACCTTCCCGTCGTCATCGAGATCGTAGACACGATCCAGAAGATCGAGGCATTCCTGCCGGTCATCGACGGCGCCGTCAAGGAGGGCATGGCGACGCTCGAGAAGGTGGACATCCGCTTCTACCGGAGCGGCCCGGGAGCCAAGTGATCCGCCCCGCTAAGGCGGCCGACGCGCCGCGCATCTGCGAAATCTACAACCACCACGTGCGGGAGACGGTGGTCACCTTCGAGGAACAGCCGGTCGCCGATGATGAAATGGCCCGGCGCATCGCGGTGACGACGGCGGAGTATCCGTGGCTGGTGTCGGAACTCGACGGCGCAATGGTCGGTTATGCTTACGCGTCTTCGTGGAAGCGGCGCTCCAGCTACCGCTACGCCGTCGAGAGCACCATCTACCTGGCGCCGGAATTCCACGGTCGCGGCCTCGGGTCCGGGCTCTATCGCGCATTGATCGCCGAAATGCGCGCGCGCGGATTTCATTGCGCGATCGGCGGCGTCGCCCTGCCAAATCCGGCCAGCATCGCGTTGCACGAGAAGCTGGGATACAAGCACATCGGCCAGTTCCGCGAAGTCGGCTGGAAATTCAGCACGTGGGTGGACGTCGGCTACTGGGAACTCCTGTTATGAAGAGCGGCACCGTCACTGCAATCGCTCGTCGCCTGATGTGCCTGTTGGCCCTGGTCGCATGGGCCGCATTCGCACAGCATGCCGACAGTCAAATCGCGCTTGTCTGCGAACACGGCTCGGTGAAAAGCCTGATCGCCGCGTCGCTCTTCGACCGGGCCGCCGGGCAGCGGGGCCTCCCGTTTCGCGCGGTTTCTCGTGGCGTCAACCCGGAGCAGCACGTACCGCCGGCGAGCGTCGATTGCGCCGCAGCGCGTGCGGCGTTTCAGCGTCACATTGACACCCTGCTCGATGAACTGCAGGAAGGGCAACAGAATCCATGACGGAGGATTTCCGCCTTGTGCCCTGCGAAGAGGACGGCTTTCCGGCCGATTTCAGCCTCTCGCTGCCTGAATTCGCCCGCCGCGCCTGCGAGATGTCCGCGCTCTGGATCGGTTATCTCTCGGTGGTCGCGGGCAGCGCCCATCACCCGGCGGGTGAAATCCGCGAATGGCAGCCATGAACGACCCGGCGGATTGAGGCAGTGCCGGAACACGCCGACAGCGACGCCGAGATCGCAGCCTGCTACGCCGTGATGGCGGAGCTTCGGCCGCACATCCGCCGCGAGGAATTCGTGCCGCTCATCCGCAGGATGCAGGCCGACGGCTTCCGGCTCGCCTGCATCCGCGCAGAGGGGCGCGTCGTCGCAGTCGCCGGCTACCGCTTCTCGACCAACCTGTTCTACGGCTACAACCTGTACGTGGACGACCTGGTCACGGCCGAGTCCGAGCGCTCGAAGGGATATGGCAAGGAGCTGCTCGCGTGGCTGCGTGCCAAGGCCGTCGAGAAAGGCTGCCACGCGTTTCACCTGGACTCCGGCGTGCAGAGAAAGCGCGCGCACGAATTCTACCTGCGCGAAGGCCTGGAACTCAGCAGCTATCACTTCAGCGTCCGGTTCAGCGGGCGCTGAGCGCCATGGCACGGATTCTCAAGCCGCCCCGCGCGCTGTCGCATTCCACGCTTGCGGCGGGCGCGCACGCCCTCGCCCGCCGGGACCCGGATCTCGCGGAGCTCTTTCGCCGTAATGGCATGCCGCCCATGTGGGCGCGCCGCCCCGGCTTCGCGACGCTGATCCACATCGTGCTGGAACAGCAGGTCTCGATCGTCGCGGCGCGCACCCTGTACCGGCGACTGCACGATCATCTCGGCGAGATGACGCCGCGGACCGTCGCGGTGCACGGCGTCGCGCGCCTGCGGCGCTTCGGACTGACCCGGCAGAAAGCCTCGTATTGCCACCAGCTCGCGCTCGCGGTGCAGGACGGACGGCTGGACCTGACGGATGTCGCACGTGCGGACGATGCGGCCGGCCGGGAGACGCTGCTCGCGATGCACGGTCTCGGGCCGTGGAGCGTGGACATCTATTACCTGATGGCGCTGCGCCGGCCCGATGTGTGGCCCTGCGGCGACCTGGCGCTCGCGGTTGCGCTCCGCGACGTCAAGCGCCTGCCGGACCGGCCGGGCAATGCGGAACAGCAGGCCATCAGTGCATCCTGGGCGCCGTGGCGCTCGGTCGCGGCGCGCCTCCTGTGGCATTACTATCTCAGCACGCGCCGATCGAAGATCAGCTAGGAGGACATCATGCAGAGAAAGGCATCGGCCGTCTGGCAGGGCGGCATCAAGGACGGCAAGGGCAGCATCACGACCGCGAGCGGGGTGTTGTCCGCGACACCGTATTCCTTCAGCACGCGATTCGAGGGCGCGCCGGGGACCAATCCCGAGGAACTGATCGGGGCGGCACACGCCGCCTGTTTTTCGATGGCGCTCTCGTTGATGCTGGGCGAGGCCGGCATCGTGCCCCAACGCATCGACACGGAGGCCGCCGTCACGCTCGACAAGACCGACGGCGGTTTCGCGATCACCAAGGTTCACCTCGAGGTCAACGTGCGCGCGCCCGGCGCCGACCGCGCGAAGTTCGAGGCCGCGGCCGCGAAAGCCAAGACCGGCTGCCCGGTCAGCAAGGTGCTGAACGCGGCCATCACGATGAACGCGAAACTCGCCGCCTGAACGCCAGCGATGCACCGCATCGAGTGGGATTTCCGGCCGGTCACCGGACGGCCCGGCTGGTACCGCACGATCGACCGCTGGCGCTCGCCCGGGGATCATGCGGCATTCCTCGCGGCCTTCGGCGAGGAGTATCGTGCACTCGACCGGCAATGCGAACGCCTGACACACGAGGAACGACGCATGGATGACCGGCCGGCACTGTCGCCATTTCACCTCGCCATACCGGTTGGCGACCTGCGTGCCGCCCGCACTTTTTACGGCGGCCTGCTCGGCTGCGCCGAGGGGCGCAGTTCCGACGCCTGGGTGGATTTCGATTTCTTCGGCCACCAGCTCGTCTGCCATCTCGACAAATCAAAGTCCAGGAAACACATCGCCACCAGCAACCCGGTGGACGGGCACGACGTGCCGGTGCCGCATTTCGGCATGGTGCTCGAGATGCCCGACTGGGAGGCGCTGGCGGCAAGACTCAAGAAGGCTGGCCTGCGATTCGTCATCGAGCCGCAGCTCAGATTCGCGGGCCAGCCCGGTGAGCAGGCGACGATGTTCCTGCTGGACCCCAGCGGCAATGCGCTGGAGTTCAAGGCCTTCAAGGACATCGCCGGCCAGTTGTTCGCGACCTAGCCCGGTCCTCGGGGCGGTGGCGAGTCCGTCGTGCGGCGGCCGCGCACGCGATTGACGACGTCAGTCGCCGTTGCGCGCAACTTGCGGAGCCACCTGCGCGCCGAGATGAACTCGAGGCCGAGGACGCCAAGGCCGACCGGGATGACGATGATCGCCGGACCCGGCAGCACGATCATCGCGATGCCGATCAGCACGATGCTGCCGCCGATGACCGTGACCACGATGCGCCGCGCCCACTTGTAAGTGATCGTCCGCCGCAACAACAGACGCAGCCGGCCCATCATTGCGTCACCAGCTTCGCAATAGCGCGATCATGGAAGCGTGAAAGCATCATGAGCGACACGACGGCGCCGCAGGTTGCGAGGAACATGTCCCATTGCGTGTCCCAGACGTCGCCCTGGGTTGCCAGGAATTCGTCGGCCCCAACGCCCACTGCGACCGCGATCCACCACTCGAGGAATTCGTAGCAGGCGCTGACCGCGAGGCAGATCGCGACCGTCAGGAAGACGAGCCAGCCGCCGCCTTTCACCGGCGACTCGCGCTTCAGGACCTCGCGCACCGCGATCGCGGGTACGAAGCCCTGCACGAAATGGCCCAGGCGATCGTAGTTATTGCGCGAAAAGTCGAACAGGTCCTGAACCCAGAAGCCGAGCGGCACACGCGCATATGTGTAATGCGCGCCGAGCGCCAGGATCAGGCAATGAAAACCGATGAGCCAGTACAGGAATGGCGTCAGCGGAAAGCGCCGCGCCGTCGCGTAGAGCACCGGCAGCGCGATCGCAATCGGAAAGACCTCGAGATACCAGGTGAGCCGGTCGTATGGCGCGATGCCCGACCAGGCGAGCGCGATTACGACCATCAGCGTGATCCAGAAGAGCGTGCGGGGCCATCCATTGCCGGGTTTCATCATGCGCTTGCCAGGAAGTCCTCGATCAGCCGCGCGAGCGCCGCGGGCTCCTCATGATGGAGCATGTGACCGGCATCGGCCAAGACCTCGACGCGCACGCCCGGAATGCAGGCGCGGAACGCCGACTCGCCGCCTTCCGTGCCGAGCCGCGCCGCGAGGTCGGACTTGCCGCCGAAGACCATCAGCACGGACGCACTCAGCCGCCGCCAGCAGGCTTCCATCTCCTCGCGGCGATACAGGTAGGGATTGACGAGGCGATGCGCCGGGTCGGCGCGCAGGCGCACGCCGCCGCCCGGCAGCGGCTTCGTCCAGCAACCCGCGATGAATGACGCGCGGTCCGCCGTCAATCGCGGATTGCGGCGCAACAGGCGCGCGGCCAGATCGCCCGCATCGGCGTAATCGCTGAATTCCGGCGCTTCACGCAACTGGTCGAGCCATTTCGCGTGACGGTCCGGCGCCTGGGACGGGTCGGTGCGCGGCAGGCCGAAGCCCTCGAGATTGACGAGCTTCCTGACTCGCGCGGGGCGGATGCCGGCATAGGTCATCGCGATGTTGCCGCCCATGCTGTGGCCCACGAGGCGCGCGCCGCGCCCCGGGCTCAGCCGGTCGAGCAGCTCTTCGAGATCCGCGTAGTAATCGGGGAACCAGTAGCCGCCCGGGCACCATTCGCTGTGCCCGAAACCACGCCAGTCGAGCGCCGCGAGCGGCAGGCCGGACGCGATCTCGTCCGCGATGAACTGGAAGCTGTCGGCGCTGTCGGCCCAGCCGTGCAGGAACAGCAGGGGATCGGCGGCATCCGGTCCCCAACGCAGCAGTCGGTGTTCGATGCCGCGGATGCGCAGCATTTCCTGCCTTGCCGGCCGGCGCGGCTGGTAGCTCATCGCTTCATGCCGGCGCCAGCCGTTGTATCAGCAGCTTGTCGATGCGGCGGCCGTCCATGTCCACGACCTCGAAGCGCAGGCCGCGCCAGCGGAAACTCTCGGCCGTGGCCGGCAGGTGGCCCAGCTGCGCGAGCACGAAGCCGGCGAGCGTCGTGTAGTCGTCTCCCGAACGCATGTTGCCGCAGGCCAGCAGCCGCTCGACGTCATCGATCGGCATCCTGCCGTCGATCAGCCAGGACTGGTCATCGCGCTTGATCGCCTGCGGCACTTCCTCGCTCGCCGCTTCCGGCAGTTCGCCGGCGATCGCGGTCAGGATGTTGCCGGGCGTCACGATGCCCTCGATCGAGCCGTGCTCGTCCACGACGACCGCGAAGTTCAGCTTCGACTCGCGGAACAGGCCGAGCAGGCGCAGCACGCGCGTGGATTCGTGGACGATCAGCGGCGCGCGCAGGCGCGACGCCAGTTCGCCACCCGACGGATCGCGCAGCCAGTCGGCCAGGTCGCCGGTCTGCACGATGCCGAGCAGTTCATCGAGGTCGCCACGACAGACCGGGTAGCGCGAATGGCTGCCGGTGCGTATGGCGTTCCACACCGTATCGCGGCTGTCGGCCACATCGAGCCACACGACGTCGCCGCGCGGGATCATGATGCTGCGCACCGTGCGGTCCGGCAGGCGCAGCACGCCCTCGATCATCCGGTGCTCGTCCACGTGAAACACGCCGGCGCGCGTGGCCTCGGTGATCATCGACCGGATTTCCTCCTCGGTCAGGCCGCGACTCGTGGACTTTCGCAGCCCGAGCGCCCGCACCACGAGATCCGTCGAGCCCTGCAGCACCCAGACTGCCGGCGCGCTGGCGCGCGCGATGACCTCCATCGGGCCGGCGATGAGTGCGGCGATCACCTCGGGGTTGGTCAGCGCCCAGCGCTTGGGCACCAGCTCGCCGATCACCAGGTACAGGTAAGTGACGGCGACGACAACGATGCCGCTCGCGATCGTATGGGTGTACTGGACGATTGGCGCCAGCAGGTCAAAGCCCGCCAGCCATTCGCCGATGGGTTCCGCGAAACGCGCGCCGCTGTAAACGCCCGCCAGCACGCCGATCAACGTGATGCCGAACTGCGCCGTGGACAGGAAGCGGGTCGGGTTGTCGAGCAGGCGCAGCGCAGCGCGCGCTCCCTTGCTGCCCGCTTCCGCCATCTGCTTCAGGCGCGTCGGGCGCGACGAGAAAACCGCCAGTTCGGCCATCGCGAACAGGCCGTTGACGACAACCAGGGAGAACAGGATCAGGAAGTAAGCCAGCATCGTATGCCGGGGGTGCCGGCTGGACCGATTCTAGCAGCTATTCGCCGGCCGCCCGGACCCCGGCCATCGCCGGCCCCGCTTCGTACCAGGAGCGCGAGGCATTGACTGCGCGCACGACGAGCAGCATCAACGGCACTTCGATCAGCACGCCAACGACCGTCGCAAGCGCGGCGCCGGATTCCAGCCCGAACAGGCTGATCGCGACCGCGACGGCCAGCTCGAAGAAATTGGAGGCGCCTATCAGCGCGGACGGCCCGGCCACGCAGTGGGCAACGCCGAGCCGCCGGTTCAACAGGTAGGCGATGGAAGAATTGAGCAGCACCTGGATCAGGATCGGCACTGCGAGAAGCGCAATCACCAGCGGCTGCGCGAGGATTGCGTCGCCCTGGAAGGCGAACAGCAACACCAGCGTCGCCAGCAACGCGACGAGCGCCAGGGGCGCCATGCGGTGGATCGCTGTTTCGTAGGCGTGCCTACCGCGCCATAGCAGGCGGCGGCGCCAGGCCTGCGCGATCGCAAGCGGCACGACGATGTAGAGCACGACGGAAATGAGCAGCGTTTCCCATGGCACGTGAATCGACGCGACGCCGAGCAGCAGCGCGACGATCGGCGCGAATGCGAAGACCATGATCAGATCGTTGAGCGCGACTTGCGTCAGCGTGAAATTCGGCTCGCCCTTCGACAGGTTGCTCCAGACGAACACCATGGCTGTGCATGGCGCTGCAGCCAGCAGGATCAGGCCCGCAATGTAACTGTCCAGCTGCCCGGCTGGCAGCCAGCCCGCGAACACGTGCCTGACGAAGATCCAGCCCAGCAATGCCATCGAGAAAGGCTTGATGGCCCAGTTGACGAACAGCGTGACGCCGATGCCGCGCGCATGCCGGCGCAGTTCGTGCAGCCGGCTGAAGTCCACCTTGACGAGCATCGGGATGATCATGATCCAGATCAGGATCCCGACCGCGAGGTTGACGTGCGCGAATTCCAGGCGCGCGATCGCGGCGACGGCGCCGGGTGCCAGCTGGCCGAGGCCGATGCCGGCGCCGATGCAGCCCAGCACCCAGATCGTCAGGTAGCGTTCAAAAAAGCCGAGTTCAGCGGCCGGCATTCGAGTCGCCCGCAGCCGGTCGCTGCCGTCCGATTTCATCGAGCTTGTGCTGCAGCCGCATGCGATCCAGCGTGGCCAATGGCAGGTTCATGAATACCCGGATGCGGTGCTCGAGCGCGCCAAAGGCATCGCGGAATGCCAGCATTTTCCGCGCGTAGCTGCCCTCGACTGCAGCGGGATCCTCGACGCCCCAGTGCGCCGTCATCGGTTGTCCTGGCCAGATCGGGCAGGTCTCGCCAGCCGCCTTGTCGCAGACGGTGATGACGAAATCGAATTCGATCCCGCCCGGTGTCGCGAACTCGTCCCAACTCTTGCTGCGTGCGCCCTCCGCCGGAATCTTCAGTTGCGCGAGCAGCTCGAGGGCCAGCGGATTGACCCGCCCGGTCGGAAAGCTTCCGGCGCTGTAGCCGCGGAATCGCCCGCGGCCCCAGTGGTTGACGAGCGCTTCTGCCAGGATGCTGCGCGCCGAATTACCGGTACACAGGAAGAGGATCTTGTAGACGTTCTCCGCCATCAGCCGGCGCAGCAGCCACCGGCCGGATCACAGGCGCGAGCCGGCGACTTCGCGGGACCATGATCGTCGCCGTAATGCACCGCCTCACCCAGCGTATGGAAGGCTTCCCAGGCAATGCCCTGCGGATCCACGGCCCAGTGCTTGTCCGAGTGCGCATAGCAGCAGTTGGCGCCCGGCTCGTCGGCAATCGCCGCGCCCGCCGCGGCCAGTCGGCCGCGAATTTCCGCGAGTTCGGAGGCAGACTCCGCCTGCAGGCCGAGATGCTCGATGCCCTTGCGGCCGGCGTCGCGGGTCGAAATCGCGAAGTTGATGCGCGGGTCGTCGATCATCCACTTCGCATAGTCGTGCCTGACGACGGCGGGATCCGCGCCGAACAACTTCGAGTAGAAAGCCTTGCTGCCGTCGAGGTCGTCGACGGCGACGTGAATGTGAAAACGCTTCATGCCAGTCTCCTCTGATTGCCCTTGCGGCCGGTCGCACGCACCGGCGCGCAAGTGGCGCCGCCGCAGCAGTTTTCGGTCAGGAAGCCGACCAGCGACCGCATCGCGTCGTAATCGGCCGAGTAGTAAATGAACCGGCCGTCCTGCCGCGAACGCACCAGGCCCGCGTGCGCGAGCCCGCGCAGGTGGAACGAAAGCGCCGGCGGCGAGATCTCGAGCCGACCGGCGAGATCGCCGGCCGCGAGACCTTCGGGGCCGGCC
>JBATEA010000413.1:0-4966 GCA_049663745.1 Steroidobacteraceae bacterium
CGGGCATGATCCCGCGCATTGCGGCGGTGCTGGTTGCGCTGGCGCTGGCGGCGGCCGTGCCCGCGCAGGAAGCCTCGCAGGATCCGCTGATCGAAGCGGCGCGCATCAATGCACGCCTCGCGATGGAATACATGAAACGCGACCAGCTTTCGGTCGCGCGCGACAAGGTCGAGCGTGCGCTTGCGCTCAACCCGCGCGATCTGACCGTGCAGCTGAGCGCGGGACTGGTATATGAGCGTCTGCTCGACACCAAACGCGCCGAGCGGCATTTCCGGCTCGCACTGCGCGCCGATGCGGACAGCCCGGAGGCGCAGAACGCTCTCGGGGCTTTCCTGTGCCGCAAGAAGGACTTCAAGAAGGGCGAGGCGATGTTCCTGACGGCGGCGGGCAATCCCCTGTATCGCACGCCGGAAGTCGCCTATACCAACGCAGGCGTCTGCGCCCGCAGTGCCGGTGCGCCGGAGCGCGCGGAAAAATACCTGCGCCAGGCCCTGTCCGTGAAATCGATCTATCCGGAGACCTACCTGCAGCTGGCCGGCGTTCTGCACGATCGCGGCAATCACCTGCAGGCGCGGGCGTTCATCGAACGATTTCTCGCCGCGGCGCCGGCGACGCCGGACGTGCTGCTGCTGGGCCACCAGATCGAGATGGCGCTGCACGATCGTGCCGCGGCCGACGCGTTCGGCGAGCGCTTGCGCAAGGAATTTCCGGAATCCGTGCAGCTGCGCGTACTCGACGACATCGAGCGCCGGAATCCCGGATGAGCGCGCGCACCAGCGGCCCGGCGCCGGGCGCGCGGTTGCGCGGTGCGCGTGAAGCCAAGGGACTCACGATCGAGACCGCGGCCGAGCGGCTGCGGCTCAATGCGGCCCTGGTGCTCGCGATGGAGGAGGACCGGCTCGCGCTGCTCGGTGCGCCGGTCTTTGCACGCGGCCACGTGCGCAATTACGCCGCGCTCCTCGGCCTTCCCGTGGACGAGATACTGGCGGCATTCGGCATCACCGAGATTCCCGAACCCAGCTTCCTGCCGGCGATGAACCTGCGCCCGAAGGTCCGCGACCACGCACGGTGGGCATGGCCGATCGCGGCGGTGCTGCTCGCCATCGCGGTCGTCGCCGCATTCTGGTGGTGGAGCGCAAGCCCCTAGGCCATGAACAGGAAGCTCCAGGCGGTCCGCGGCATGAACGACCTGCTCCCCGACCAGCTGCCCTGGTGGCAACTGGTGGAGCAGAGCGCGCGCGTGCTGTTTGCGGACTACGGCTACCAGGAATTCCGTGTCCCGCTGGTCGAACGCAGCGAACTGTTCCGCCGCTCGATCGGCGAACACACGGACGTCGTCGAGAAGGAGATGTACAGCTTCGAGGACCGGGGCGGAGACAGCCTGAGCCTGCGTCCCGAGGCAACCGCGGGCCTGGTGCGCGCGGCCATCGAGCACGGGCTGCTGCACAACCAGAAGCAGCGGATCTGGACGTCGGGAGCGATGTTCCGCCACGAGAGACCGCAGCAGGGACGCTATCGCCAGTTTCACCAGATCGACTGCGAGGCCTTCGGATACGAAGGCCCGGACGTCGACGTCGAGATCATCCAGATTGCTGCGCGGCTCTGGCGGATGCTCGGCATCAGCGACGTGCGGCTCTGCGTCAACTCGCTCGGCACGCCGGAATCGCGCAGGCGGTATCGCGCGCTGCTGATTCAATACTTCGAGCGCCATCGTGCCGCACTCGATGCCGACAGCCTGCGCCGTCTCGATTCCAACCCGCTGCGCATCCTCGATTCGAAGAATCCTGCGATGCGCGAGGTCGTCAGCGGTGCCCCGCTGCTGACCGATCATCTCGACACGGACTCGCGCGCCCACTTTGACCGGTTCCGCGACCTGCTTGCCACCTCCGGCATCGCCCATGAAGTCGAGCCGCGGCTGGTCCGCGGACTCGATTACTACACGCGAACCGTATTCGAGTGGACCACGTCCGCGCTCGGCTCCCAGGATGCCGTCTGTTCCGGCGGCCGCTATGATGGGCTCGTCGAGCAACTGGGCGGCGACCCGACGCCCGCCATCGGCTGGGCGCTGGGCATCGAACGGATCGTCGGCCTCCTGCAGGCTGCAGGAACAGCGGCGGCCACCTTGCCTGCCGTTTACATGGTGCTGTCGGGTGATCGCGCCGAGCGCGCCGGGCTCGCTGTGGCCGAGCGGCTGCGGGATGCGCTGCCAGGCCGGGGCATCCAGGTCAACATGGGAGGCGGAAGCCTGAAGTCGCAGATGAAACGCGCAGACAGATGCGGCGCGCGGATCGCGCTGATCATCGGCGAGGATGAAATGACGCGCGGCGTCGCGGCCGTGAAGCCGCTGCGCGGCGATGCCGGCCAGAGCGACTGTCCCTGGGACGAGTTGCCGGGGCGGATCGCGTCCCTGCTTGGCGGCAAGTTGAGTTCGAGGAGCGACGATGGTCGATGAGTATCTGTCGGAACGCGAGCAGGCGGACCAGCTCAAGGAGTGGTTTCGCGAGAACTGGCTGTGGCTCGCGGCCGGCATCGTGCTGGGCCTCGGTGGCGTCTATGGCTGGCGCTGGTGGAACGCGCACCAGACTGCGCGGTCCCAGGAGGCGGAGCAGCAGTTTTCGTCGATGCTGGATGCGCTCGGCCGCAACCAGCGCGAAGAAAGCCTGAAGATCGCCGGCAGGATCACCGGCGAGTACGCGGACACGCCGTATGCCGACCAGGCCCGGCTGGTGCTCGCGCGCCTCGACATCGAGGCGGGCGATCTGGATGCCGCGGCCATCGCGTTGAAGGGCGTGATGGACAAGTCGCGCGACCCGGACCTTGTGCTGGTCGCGGGACTGCGGCTGGCGCGCGTGCAGCTTGCGAAGGGAAGCTATGACGAGGCGCTCGCGACGCTCGATTCCATCGACAATCCCGCGGTCGCCGCACGCGTCTCCGAATTGCGCGGTGACGTGATGCTGGCACGCGGCAAGCCGGCCGATGCACTTGCGAGCTACCGGCTGGCGCAGTCAGCGGCGGGGGAAGGCAAGGGTGTCGACGGCCTGGTGGACACGGAAATGCTGAGGTTGAAGATCGACGAACTGTCCGCGGCCACCGCGGCGGAATGAGGGATCGAATGAAGAGAATTACCTGGCTGCTGGCACTGGCGTTGACCATGTTCGCCTGCAGCAAAGAAAAGGATATCGACCCACCCGCCGAACTCGTGGACTTCAAGGCCCAGCTCAATCCCGACCATGTCTGGAGCAGCGGGACCGGCGGTGGCGATGACGTGCTGCGTCTCGGACTGCGACCGGCGGTCGCGGACGACCGCGTCTATGTCGCCGGCCATGGTGGCGACATCCAGGCGCTGGAACTCGGCAGCGGACGGACGCTGTGGCGGACCAAGACCGATCTCGACCTGGGTGGCGGGCCTGCAGCCGGCGAAGGCCTCGTGGTCGCCGGCACGAATGCCGGCCAGGTCGTTGCGGTGGATGCCGCAAGCGGAGTGGAGCGCTGGCGGGTTGCGGTCGGTGGTGAAGTGCTGTCGGCCCCCGCAATCGGCGCCGGCCTCGTCGTCGTGCGCACGGTGGATGGCAAGCTCAGGGCATTTCGCGTTGCCGATGGCGCCGAGGCCTGGAGCTACGAACAGCCGGTGCCACGCCTGACCCTGCGCGGCAATGGCGCGCCGATCATCAGCGGCGACATGGTGCTTGCTGGGTTCGACAACGGCAAGGTCGTCGCTGTAACGCTCGCCACGGGCGAGCTGCTGTGGACTGCGACGGTCGCGCCGCCCCACGGCAAGACCGAGCTCGAGCGGCTTGCGGACATCGACTCGGCGGTCTGGGTCATCGACAAAGACGTCTACGTCGTGGGCTACCAGGGGCGGGTCGCGATGCTGGCGCTGGATAGCGGCCAGATCTGGTGGGGAAGGGAAATGTCGAGCTACCGCGGCATGGTGGCCGACGCAGACCACCTGTATGTCACGACCGCTGACAGCACTGTCATCGCGCTGCGCCGTCGTGACGGGAGCGAGATCTGGCGCCAGACGCAGTTCCATCGCCGTTCACTGACCGCCCCTGCGCTGCAGGGAGACACCATCGTGGTCGCGGATTTCGACGGCTACGTGCACTGGCTCGATGCCGCGACGGGCGACGTGCTGGGCCGCGCCAGGCCCGGCGGCGGACGATTCAGCAATGCGCCGGTCGCTGCCGGCGAACTCCTGCTCGTGCAAAGCGATTCCGGCGAGGTCCAGGCGTATCGCGCGCGGCGGCGTGCTGCCGGCTGAACGGCCGCCCGGAATCCTGAGTCATGCTGCCCGTCGTCGCGCTGGTGGGCCGGCCCAATGTCGGCAAGTCCACGCTGTTCAATGCATTGACCGGGACCAGCGATGCGTTGGTATCGGACGTGCCGGGCCTGACCAGGGACCGGAAGTATGGCTACGGCCGGAACGGCCTGCACCGGTTCATCGTCGTCGACACCGGCGGACTCGTCGAGTCGCCCCGCGGCATCGAGCAGCTGATGGCGCAGCAGACGCAACGCGCAATCGAGGAAGCCGACCGCGTCGTGTTCCTCGTCGATGGGCAATCCGGACTCGAACCCTCCGATCGCTTTGTCGCCGATGTCCTGCGCAAGAGCGGCAAGCCGGTCACCATCGCCGTCAACAAGTGCGAAGGTCGCGATTCGGAGCTCGCGGTTTCCGATTTCCACGGCCTCGGCCTCGGCGAACCGGAATCTTTGTCCGCGGCTCACCGCCAGGGCATCGATGAACTGATGGATCACGTGCTGGCGGGCATCGCAGCGCCCGCCGAAGACGCGGCGGTGGAGGAGGCTCCCGCCATTCGTGTCTGCGTGATCGGGCGCCCGAATGTCGGCAAGTCCACGTTGATCAACCGCCTGCTTGGCGAGCAGCGGGTAATCGCTTCGGACCAGCCGGGCACGACCCGCGATACGGTCCACGTGCCCTTCGAGCGTGACGGAAAGGCCTATGTAC
>JBATEA010000414.1:0-1608 GCA_049663745.1 Steroidobacteraceae bacterium
GTGCCACTGGGCGCCGCGGTTCCGGTAAGCTGCCCGCGGCATGCGCCTACCGGCCCAGATCCAAAAGGTCCGTCATCAGCGGCAGCGCAAGCGCGCGGCCGAGGTCGAGGATCGCAAGCCGTTCGAGCGTTTTCCGTGGTGGCTGCGCTTGCTGTCCGCGATTCCGCTCCGCGCCTGGTATGCGATCGCGAGCTTCCTCGCGTTCCTGCTCGACCGGGTGCTGCACACCGCCAGGACGTCGTCGATATGCAGCTCGAGGCCTGTTTCCCGGACAAGGACGCGGACTGGGCGGCGTCGGATCCGCCTTGCACGACCGCACGTGCGACGGCCGAGGTATCAGCAGCCTGTTTGTTTTCGCTGCCTTCAGGCATCTTGGGCATCCCACGGAGTAAAGGTCGGTTTAGCAGCCAGCAATTCTGACGATGAAGCCCCAGCAATACAGCGGCTACAAATAGACCGTTAACTCAAAACGATCCGTCTCGGAATGTGACAAAGCGGGCCCCCGCTACCAACACTCGACGGGAACCCTGGCCTCGCGCCGGCGTTCTCGTTTGCGCTCCCGGCTAGTGGAGGACTGACCGTGCGATTGGCACGAAGAACGGCGCGAGCGACCTGATCGTGCGAGTTGTGGGTATGCAACTTTGTTCTGAACGCGGAAGCCGTTGCCCTGGACAAAAGCATCCGACCCGCTCCGCGCGTCATGTTACTCCTAGCGCACACTTTCAGTGTTGCGACCGCAGACGATTTGCGAAGTAAACCACTCAGGCCATTCACGGTGCGCGATTCACTTGAGATGACCCGTACTCTGGGAGCATTCGCTCATCAATGCCAAATGACCTAGATGAGGATGGAATCACCTCACCAGATGGCAAGCACACGATTAAGGTTTCACATCGGCGTGTTTTGCCGGAGGGAGTCACCCAAGGAACCATCTGGCTATTTGACTCCGCGCCGCTACGCGCCAGTGTCAACGATCTGAACCGCACCGGGTTTCCCGTAGAGTCCTTACTTTGAGAGGACGGAGTCATGGCGCAACATCTAAGCAGCACCCGATCGAGTTTCGCGAGCGGTGGGGCGCTCGTGGACGCGAGGCAGCACTTTGGTAATGCGCAGCTTCGTGTCAATCAGTTTGAAGTGAATAAGTTCGGCTGCTGAAGAAACTCGCGTAATGGCAGGCCGAATTGTAGGGCCGATATTGATGGTACCAATATTCGGTTCTGGTGCGTTGGCGGTGGGACGATAGCGTCAGCGGGTCCGGATGGAGCCAGTGATGACAAGGCCAATTGCTCGTGACCCGATCTACCGCCGCCGGCGCTTCGAGGCCGAGATCATCGAGTTATGTGTGCGCTGGTACATCACCTATCGGCTGAGCTATCGGGACCTCGTCGCCATGATGGCCGAACGCGGATTGGCCGTGTCTCACTCCACGATCCTGCGCCGTGAGAATCCAAGGTGGAAGTATGTTCTCGTTAGAAACTGCCCCTACCTGAACAACATCGTTGAGCAGGATCATCGCGCGATTAAACGCCGCTGCGCTTCAATGCTGGGCTTCAAGTCGTTCGGGAATGCAGCGATAACGCTCGCTGGCATCGAGTTGGCGCATCGGAT
>JBATEA010000415.1:0-2467 GCA_049663745.1 Steroidobacteraceae bacterium
CGACCTCGGCGTGACGACCGTCAACGATGTCTGCGAGGACGCCAGGCGCATTACGGCGGCCTGTGATCTGCCGCTGCTCGTCGATGCGGACACGGGCTGGGGAGCCGCATTTTCGATTGCGCGGACGACCCGCGAGCTGATCCGCGCCGGCTGTGCGGCCATGCACATCGAGGATCAGGTTCAGGCAAAGCGTTGCGGCCACCGGCCCGGCAAGGCACTGGTCTCGACAGCCGAAATGACGGACCGCATCCGCGCAGCCGTCGATGCACGCAGTGATGCCGGATTCGTCGTCATGGCGCGCACCGATGCACATGCGGTCGAGAGCCAGCAGGCCGCAATCGATCGCGCCGTGAGTTATGTGGAAGCCGGCGCCGACATGATATTCGCGGAAGCGCTGACCTCGCTCGACGAGTACCGGCAGTTCACCCGCGCGATCAGCGTGCCGGTGCTCGCGAACATCACGGAGTTCGGCCGCACGCCGTTATTCACGGTACCCGAACTGCGCGACGCAGGATTACGGCTCGTGCTCTACCCCCTGTCGGCATTCCGCGCCATGAGTCGCGCCGCGACAACCGTTTATGAGGCGATTCGCCGCGATGGTTCACAACGAGCGGTCGTCGACCAGATGCAGACCCGCACGGAATTGTACCAAGTGCTCGGTTATCACGAGTACGAGCGGAAGCTCGACGAGCTCTTCAAGGGCAACCGGGAGTCGTGACGATGCCAGTCCAGGGCAGTCCAGCGTTCAAGCCGAAGAAATCCGTCGCATTGTCGGGCGTGGTGGCCGGCAATACCGCCATTTGCACGGTCGGCCGCAGCGGCAATGACCTCCATTACCGCGGCTACGACATCCTCGACATCGCCGAATCCTGTGAATTCGAGGAAATCGCCTACCTGCTGGTGCACGGCAAGCTGCCGAACCTGGCGGAACTCTTATCGTACAAGGCACGCCTGCGCACGATGCGCGGACTGTCGAGCCGGATGCGCGCCGTGCTCGAACTGCTGCCGGCCAGCACCCATCCGATGGACGTGCTGCGCACCGGAGTCTCGGAGCTCGGCTGCGAATCGCCGGAGGACCTCGCGCACGGCGTCGCCGGTGCGCAGGCGATCGCCGACAAGCTCGTCGCCTCGGTCGGCTCAATGCTCTGTTACTGGTATCACTTCGCAAGGTCCGCGCGGCGCATCGAGGTCGACACCGACGATGACTCCGCGGGCGGACATTTCCTGCACATGCTGCATGGCAAACCTCCGCCGGCGAGCTGGATCCGGGCCATGCACACCTCATTGATCCTCTACGCCGAACACGAATTCAATGCGTCCACATTTACTGCCCGCGTCATTGCAGGCACCGGCTCGGACATGTACTCCTGTATCGTCGGCGCGATCGGTGCGCTCCGGGGACCCAAGCACGGCGGCGCCAACGAGGTCGCATTCGAGATCCAGCAACGTTACCGCAGCCCCGATGAGGCCGAACGCGACATCCGGCGGCGGGTCGAGGCGAAGGAAGTGATCATCGGCTTCGGCCATCCGGTCTACACGGTCGCCGATCCGCGCAATGCGGTGATCAAGCGGGTTGCCGCGAGCCTCTCGGCCGAGGCCGGCGACGATCGCATGTATCGCATCGCGGAACGCATCGAGACGGTCATGTGGGAAATCAAGCGGATGTTCCCGAATCTCGACTGGTTCAGTGCGGTCGCCTATCACTTGATGGGCGTGCCGACTGCGATGTTCACGCCCCTGTTCGTGATGTCCCGTACCACCGGCTGGGGCGCGCACGTGATCGAGCAGCGCCAGGACGGCAAGATCATCCGCCCGAGCGCAAATTACACCGGCCCGGAACCGCGCAAGGTTCCGCCCGCGGACCAGCGCTGAGCGCGGCCGCATGAGCCATCGCGACGGCCGATCGGCTGAACGCCCGCCGCCGGACAAGGTCCTGGTCGACATCGCGGAGTACGCACGCGATGCGGTGATCGATAGCCCGATCGCCTACGAGACGGCGCGTTACTGCCTGATGGACACGCTGGCCTGCGGATTCCAGGCACTCAGCTTTCCCGCCTGCACTCGACTGCTCGGCCCGGTCGTGACGGGCGCGACGATGGCCGGAGGCGCGCGGGTGCCCGGCACCAGCTACGAGCTCGACCCGGTCCAGGCGGCATTCAATATCGGCACGATGATCCGCTGGCTCGATTTCAACGACACCTGGCTCGCGGCCGAATGGGGCCATCCGTCCGACAATCTCGGCGGCATCCTCGCTGTCTCAGACTGGCTGTCGCGCAAGGCGGTTGCCGAGGGGCGCAGGCCGCTCGTCGTGCGCGACCTGCTGACGGCCATGATCAAAGCCCATGAGATTCAGGGCGTCACGGCAATCGAGAATTCCTTCAATCGCGTCGGGCTCGATCACGTGATCCTGGTGCGGGTTGCGACCACGGCAGTTGTGACGGCGCTCCTCGGCGGAACACGCGAACAG
>JBATEA010000416.1:0-8920 GCA_049663745.1 Steroidobacteraceae bacterium
GCATCAGCAGCAGGCACAGAGTTCGCTCAAGGAGCGCGAGAAAGCCATTGAAACGCTGGTCAAGCCGATCCAGGAATCCTTGACCCGCACCTCGGAAGCCCTGCGCGAAATCGAAGTCGAGCGACAGCGGGATTTCGGCAGCTTGCGCCAGCACCTCACCGACATGCGCGAGACCCATATTGCATTGCAACGGGAAACCCGCAACCTGGTGCAGGCGCTCAGCAAGCCGCAGGTTCGCGGCCAGTGGGGCGAAATCGCGCTGCGCCGACTGGTCGAGCTCGCCGGCATGACTTCCCACTGCGATTTCGAGGAGCAGGTGCACGTCGCTGGCGAGGACGGAGCGTTGCGGCCGGACATGGTCATCCACATGCCGGACGGCCGCGATCTGGTTGTGGACGTCAAGACGCCGCTCGACGCGTACCTGCTGGCCGTCGAAGCGCCGTCAGACGAGGCGAGAACCGCCGCCCTCAAGCGGCACGCCCAGCACCTGGGCGAACGCGTACGCCTGCTGTCGTCGAAGAATTACGCGGCGCAATTCGAACGCGCGCCGCAGTTCGTCGTACTGTTCCTGCCGGGCGATCAGTTCCTGTCAGCCGCCCTCGACCAGCAGCCGGACCTGCTCGAAAGCGCGATGAAGAGTGGCGTGATCCTGGCGACGCCTTCGAGCTTCATCGCGCTCCTGAAGGCAGTCCACTACGGCTGGCAGAACGTCCGGCTTGCCGAGGGCGCAGAACGCATTCGCAAGCTCGCCGAGGATCTTTACTCCCGTCTCGGCACGTTCCGCAATCACCTGTCCCGGCTCGGCAGCGCGCTGGAAGCCAGCGTGCGCGCATTCAATGCTTCCGTCGGTTCCCTCGAGCGCAATGTCCTGCCCGGGGCACGCAAGTTCACGGAACTCGGCGTGCGCGGCGACAAGGCCATCGAGGAGCTCACCGAAATCGAGGCCGCTGTCCGCACGAATGACGCTGCGTCGCCGGAGTTGCCGGCGCCCCCAGAAGAGCATTGACATGCCGGCCGGGAATCCGGGCCCGGCGTTGCCGCCAGCCGGCTCGATGCAATGGCATGCCTGGCTGTACACGCCACCCTCGGCTCGTGCGCTCGTCGCGGCTGCACTTGCTCTGGATGCGGAATTGCGGCCCATCGCCCACGCGCGCGCCGAACACGGCGTTGCGCATCTCAAATTGCAATGGTGGCGGGAGGAAGTCCAGCGCCTGGAACAGGGTGTGCCCAGACATCCGCTGACACAGGCGGCGCTTGCTGCCGCGGGCGCCGGAATGGGCTGGCGGCCCTTCCAGGACCTGCTCACGAGCCTCGAACTGGATCTTGCCTCCTCGACCTACGAAACGGAGGCCGAACTCGATCGCTATTTGGCGCTCGCCGCAGGACCCCAGCGCGCGATGGCCCAGCTGCTGGTGCCGTCGAACGATCGCGTTGCACAATTCGCGGGCGCGGCAGGCCAGTGCATTCGCGGGATCGAGATCATCCGCGACCTGCGCCAGGATGCGGCGCATGGGCGCATCTATCTCCCATTGGCGTGGCTCGAAGGCGAAGGTATCGATCACGCTGAACTGCGCGCCGCACGGTTGGGCGTGGGCCTCGTGCGCTGCCTCGCGCGCCTCGCCGAAATATCGCGCGAGCAGGGACGACGGGCACGCGAGGCCGTGTCGGGCGGCGAATACGCGGCACTGCGCGGGCAGAAGGTCCTGCTCGCACTTCACCTTGCCCTGCTCGATCGCATCGAGCGCAGGCGTTTCGATGTCGCCCGGCAACGGCATTCGCTCTCGCCGATGCTGGGCCTGTGGACGGCGTGGCGCGCCGCCCGGCAGCATTGAGCGACTGCCATGGCCGATCCACAGACGCTGCGAGACTACGACCCGGCGCCCGATTCCCACCGAGGCCGCGTCGTCATCGTGACCGGCGCCGGCGACGGCATCGGTCAGGCCGTGGCGCTGGCGCTGGCGCGCCAGGGCGCGACTGTGGGCCTGCTCGGCAGGACACTGCGCAAGCTCGAAGGAAGTTACGACCAGATCGTCAAGGCCGGCGGGCCGAAGCCGGCGCTCTTGCCATTCAATCTGGAGACCGCGGCTGCCGCAGAGTACGACACCCTGCACGATGCCATCGAACGCGAATTCGGCCGCCTTGACGGGCTGGCTCACATCGCCGGCATCCTCGGCGTGTTGAGCCCGGTCGAACACTACGACGTGCCGACCTGGTGCAAGGTGCTGCACGTCAACCTGACCGCGTCATTTATCCTGACGCGCACGCTGTTGCCACTGCTGCGCCGTTCAGCTGACGCCAGCATCGTGTTCACGTCGAGCGGCGTGGCGCGGCGTGGGCGCGCCTACTGGGGTGCTTACTCGGTCTCCAAGTTCGGCACCGAGGGCCTGATGCAGGTGCTGGCGCATGAATCGGAAAGCACGGCGATACGCGCCAACAGCCTGAACCCGGGGCCGGTCAGGACGGCGATGCGCCTGCAGGCGTTCCCGGCCGAGGATCGTAGCAAGCTGGTGGAACCGGCCGCGGTCACCGCGCCTTATCTCTACTTGCTGGGACCCGAAGGGCGCGGCATCAACGGGATGACTTTCGACTGCCAGGAGCCTGCGCGTCCTGTTCAGACCTGACCGCGGCAAGTTCGCGCAGCGCATTCAATTCCTCTTCCGTCATCGCCCGGCTGCGGCCGCGCGCGAGCGCGCGATCCATCGCGATCGGTCCGACCCTCGTGCGCATGACGCGGTTTGGCTCGAAACCGGCGCGTTCGAAGATTCCCTTGAGATCGCGAGGACGAAGGCCGGTGCAGGTCACGTTCACCCAGCGGTTCGTGCCCTCGCCGCCCGCCGGTACGATGGCAGTCAACTTTTCTTGACATTCTGTTCCGGAAAGCGCGGCCATGACTCCCGCAATTCGCGCCTCGTCGAATTCGCCGCGCAGCCGCACGCTGTACTCCGACGGCATCGCGTGACCGCGGCGCGTGAGCGCCGCCGCCAGTTTCCCATCGGTGACGAAGAACTCCAGTCCGGCATCATTGGCGGCCAACGGACTGACAGGGATCCATCGCCTCCCGGCCGCCTTCGGAAGGCGTTCCAGCGAACTGCGGCCTTCGCCGCCAGTTGTGCCGCGAATCTCTTCCCTTGCGGGCCGGTGATAGACGAGGCCGCGATGATCGACACGCGCGGCTTCCCGGAGGCGAAGCCTGCGGCCGTCAAGTCGCACGTCGTCCTGCTCGCCCACCGGCTGTCCGGGCCGCGCCAGCTTGCCATTGACAGTGATCCGACCGGCCCGAATCCAGGCCTCGACCTGCCGGCGCGAGCCAAGGCCGCGGCCCGCCAGTACCTTCTGGATCCGGTCACGCACCGGCGCGACTGATCGCGGCGCAGCGCGCCGCTTCAAACGGAAGCTTCGGCGTCGTTTGCCGCCGGCAGGTCGGCCGCCGCAGCCTGCGCGTTGTCCGCGAACTCGAGCTGGATACCGACGTCGTCCATGTCCTTCAGCGCTGCGAGCGATGGCAGTTCATCCAGGCTCTTGAGCCCGAAATAATCGAGGAACTCGCGTGTCGTGCCGAGCAGCTCGGGATGCCCAGGCACCTCGCGATGGCCGACGACGCGGATCCAGCCGCGTTCGCTCAGGGTCCGGACGATATTCGGATTGACCTGCACGCCGCGGACATTCTCGATCTCGCCGCGCGTGATCGGCTGGCGATAGGCGATCAATGCGAGCGTTTCCAGCAGCGCCCGCGAATAACGGCCGGGCCGCTCCTGCCACAGGCGGGACAGCGGAGGCGCGTATTCGCCGCGCACCTGCAGGCGCCAGCCACTCGCCACTTCAACGAGCTCGACAGGCCGTCCAGCACAGTCGCGCGCAAGTGCTCCGAGAGCGTCGCGCACGGTTGCGGCTTCGGGCCGGTCGACTTCGTCGAACAGCCCGCGCAGCTGGTCCATGTTCAGCGGCTGCCCGTATGCCAGCAGCGCGGCCTCGATGAGATTCTTCAGTTCATCCAGTTTCATGGCTGTTCACCGCTCAGGAAGCAGTGGTGATTTCGACATCATCCAGCGCCGGCGCGTCCGGATCGCGTTCGGCTCGCCGCACGTGCAGTGGCGCGTAGGGTTCGGCCTGCACGACGTCGATGAGCCCCTCGCGCAGCAATTCGAGCAGGGCGGCGAAAGTGACACAGACACCGAGGCGGCCCTCTTCCGGCCGGAACAGATTCACGAATTCGACCAGCTCGGAATCTTCCAGCATCGAGAGCACTTCCGACATGCGCTGTCGCACGGACAGCGTCTCCCTATGGACATGAAGGTTGGCGAACATCGTCGCGCGCTGCACCACGTCCTTGAACGCGACCAGCATTTCCTGCAACGTGACTTCCGGCAACAGCCGGATCACGTGGCGGTTGGCCAGTTCGGCGGTTGCCTGGTAGACATCGCGATCGAGCCGGTCCAGGCCGTCGATATCCTCGGCGGCGCGCTTGAATCGCTCATATTCCTGCAGGCGCCGCACGAGTTCCGCGCGCGGATCGTCTTCTTCCTCGCCGTCAAACTGACTCCTCGGCAGCAGCATCCGCGACTTGATCTCCGCCAGCATCGCCGCCATCAGCAGGTACTCGCCGGCCAGCTCGAGGTCGAGTTCCTGCATGAGCTGGATGTACTCCATGTACTGGCGGGTGATGTCCGCGATCGGAATATCCAGCACATCGAGATTCTGCCGGCGTATCAGGTAAAGCAGCAGGTCGAGCGGGCCCTCGAATGCTTCCAGAAAGACTTCGAGCGCCTGGGGCGGAATGTAGAGATCGCGCGGCATGACCGTGACCGGTTCGCCGTCTACGATCGCGAACGGCATTTCGTCCTGCTGCGGGGGCGGCTCGACGCCGCCTGTTTCGGCGCCAGCCGTGTCGGTGATGTCAGCAGATTCGATCACCGATACTCCAGGCCGATGGCGGCACGCACGTCTTCCATCGTCGCCCGCGCCGCCTCGCGCGCGCGCTCGCAGCCTTCGGCGACGATGCTGCGCACGACCTCTGGATTGTCCTCGAATTCCCGCGCCCGCTTGCGGATCGTTTCGATCTCCGCAATGACGGAGTCAATCAGGGGCTTCTTGCAGTCCAGGCAACCGATGCCGGCGCTGCGGCAACCTGTCTGGACCCAGGACTTGGTCTCCTCGCTCGAATAGATCTTGTGCAGGTCCCAGACCGGGCACTTGTCCGGGTCGCCCGGGTCACTGCGGCGCACGCGGGCCGGATCGGTCTGCATGGCGCGCAGCTTCTTCGCGACACTGTCCGGTTCTTCGCGCAACCCTATCGTATTGCCGTAGGACTTCGACATCTTGCGGCCGTCCAGGCCGGGCACCTTGGGCGACTTGGTCAGCAGCACCGCGGGCTCCGGCAGGATCGCCCGTCCGCCGCCTTCGAGGTGACCCAGCAGCCTTTCACGATCGGCGATCGTCAGCTTCGCGCGGGATTCGATCAATGTCCTGGCCTTCACGAGCGCCCCGGCATCGCCCTTCTCCTGGTACTGGCGACGCAGCTCGGAATACTGTGTCGCATTCCGCGCGCCGAGGCGCTTGATTGCGCGTTCGCAGCGCGCCTCGAAATCCGGCTCGCGGCCGTAGATGTGATTGAAGCGGCGCGCGATCTCGCGCGTGATCTCGACATGCGCCACCTGGTCCTCGCCGACCGGCACGAATTCCGGCCGATACATCAGGATGTCCGCGCTCTGCAGCAGCGGATAACCCAGGAACCCGTAGGTACTGAGATCCTTGTCCTTCAGCTGCTCCATCTGGTCCTTGTAAGTCGGCACCCGCTCCAGCCAGCCAACTGGCGTGACCATCGAGAGGATCAGGTGCAGCTCCGCATGCTCCGGAATTCGCGACTGGATGAAGATCGTGCAGGCGCTCGGATTCAGGCCCGCACCCAGCCAGTCGATCAGCACCTCGTGCACATTTGCCTTGAAGGCCGTCGTGTCCTCGTAGCCGGTCGTCAACGCATGCCAGTCGGCTATGAAGAAGAAGCACTCATAGCGATACTGGAGCTCGACCCAGTTCGAGAGCGCGCCATGGTAATTGCCGAGGTGCAGTGCACCGGTCGGCCGCATGCCGGATACGACGCGACGATTCTGGGTGGTGTTGCCGGCCAAACGCGTGCTCCTAGTTGGGCTGGAGCCCGAATGTCGCAATCAGCAGTCCCTGCAGGAATGCGATCGGGCCGCCCAAAATGGCGGACAACATGTTGGTCGCGATCAGAGCCAGGACAATGAAAAACCCATAGGGCCGGATCGCGGCCAGCATCGAGGCCAGCGGTCCGGGCGGCAACAGGTTCTCCAGGAACTGGCCGCCATCGAGTGGCGGAATCGGCAACATATTAAAGACTGCCAGCACGAGATTGATCTGGATTCCCCAGTCAGCCATGAGGCCGATCCACTGGCCAGTCACTCCGAGATCCACGTGCTGGCTCACCATCATGAGGAACGCCCAGCACACGGCCATCGCCAGATTCGCGGCAGGGCCGGCAGCGGATACCCACACCATGTTGCGGCGCGGGTCACGCATGAAGCGTGGATTGACCGGCACCGGGCGTGCCCAGCCGAACAGGAATCCGCCCAGCCAGAACAATATCGCCGGCACCAGAATCGTGCCGACCGGATCAATGTGGCGGATCGGATTGAGGCTCAACCTGCCCTGCGCCTCCGCAGTGCGATCGCCAAAGGAACGCGCGACCCAGCCATGGGCCACCTCATGGAGGGTGATCGCGAACAGGACGGGAATTGCGGCGATCGAAAGACCAGTCAGGAACGAGGCGACATCCATGAAATTTCCACGTGGCCCCGAGGCCGACCCCGGGAATTGAAGCGAATTATACGTGTTGAATGATGGCGCTGTCGGTCATTGAAAAGGCCGCGGATCGCCCTTGCCGACCCGCAGGACCACCGCCGCTTCGCCCGACAGGTCCACGATCGTGCTGGGCTCCAGGCCGCAATTGCCGCCGTCGAGTATCAGATCCACCGCGTAGCCGATCCGGTGCTCGATTTCGCGCGCGTCCGTCAACGGCAATTCTTCCCCGGGCAACAGCAATGTGGTGCTCATCAGGGGCTCACCGTATTCCGCCAGAAGCAACTGGACCACCGGATGGTCCGGGACCCGGATGCCGACGGTCTTGCGACGTTCCTCGAGAAGCCGGCGCGGGACCTCGCGGGTCGCCTTGAGGACGAACGTGTAGGGCCCCGGCGTGTAAGCCTTCAACTGGCGGTACTGCCAGTTTTCGACGCGCGCGAAATGGGCGATCTCCGAAAGGTCCCGACAGATGACCGTGAAGAAGTGGCGCTTTCCGGACTGCCTTATCCGCTGGATTCGCTGCATCGCATCCTTGGCACCAATCGCGCATCCAAGCGCATAGCAGGAATCCGTCGGGTAGACGATCACGCCCCCAATACGCAGGCAATCCGCGGCAGTTCGGAGCATGCGCGCCTGTGGCGTGGTCGGATGCAATTCCAGACGCTCGGCCATGATCCATTATGTACCGGCGGCGGCCCGCATCCGCTTCCGCTATCATTGGCGCCCCTCAAGCACGGTCCCAGGCATGCAGCTGCTGTTCGATTTCCTGCCGGTCATCGCGTTTTTTGTCGCCTACAAACTGGCGAATATCTATGTCGCGACGCTGGTGATCATCATCGCGACGGTTCTACAGGTCTCGATTCACTGGCTGCGCACGAGGCGCGTCAACCCGATGCACCTGGTGACCGCCGGTCTCGTGCTCGTGTTCGGCGGGCTGACGCTGGCGATCCATGATCCGGTATTCATCATGTGGAAGCCGACTGTCGTGGACTGGCTGTTTGCTGTCGCCTTCCTTGCGAGCCAGTGGCGGCCTTTCGGCGGACGGCCTCTCGTACAGCGAATGATGACATCGACGGATGCGACGCTCAGTCTCACTCCGGCAATCTGGCGGCGACTCAACATGGCCTGGGTCGTCTTCTTCCTGTTGATGGGCGCCGCCAACGTGGTCGTATTCCGGAATTTCGACGAGTCGACGTGGGTCAATTTCAAGTTGTTCGGGATGCTGGGACTGACATTCCTGTTCATCATTGCCCAGGGCCTCTGGATTGCATCGCGGACGCGCACGCCTTGAGCGACTCCCGGCTGGCGCGCATCCAGACCCGGCTGGAATCCGCATTCGCCCCCGCGCGGGTGTCGGTGCGGGATGACAGCGCAAAACACGCTGGCCACGCGGGTGCGCGCAGCGGCGCCGGGCACTTTGCAGTCCGTATCGAGTCTGAAGTATTCGCGGGCCGCAACCCCTTGCAGCGCCATCGAATGGTCTACGAAGTGCTGGCGGAAATGATGCCCAGCGACATCCATGCCCTTATCATTGAGGCGATTTCACCTGACGACGAGGACAAACCGAGGAAACCATGAGACAGACACACGCACTGGCCATCACGGCCACAATTCTTCTGTTGGCCGCAGGCTGCACGAAGACTGATACCGCGGCCGCTGGCGCCGCCGATGCCACCGCCAAGCCGGTGGCCACGGTGAATGGAACCGCGATTTCCGAGGACGTGTGGAATCTCTACGTCAAGGCCCGGCACAACGGCAAGTCGGCCGCGGATCTCACCCCAGAGCAGCGCACCGAGGCGCTCGATGAATTGATCGGCATGTACGCAGGTGCCCAGGAAGCGCAGAAGCAGAAACTGACCACTGGCGAGGACGGCGCACGCATCGAACTCGTCAATACCAGCTCGATGACTGAATTGCTGTTCAAGAAGTTCACCGCCGGCAAGGAACCCACCGAAGAGGAACTGAAAGCGGAATATGACGCGCGTGTCGCGGAACTGCCGAAAGTCGAATTTCATGCCCGCCATATCCTGGTCGACGACGAAGCCAAGGCAAAGGACCTGATTGCGCAGCTTGACAAGGGCGCAAGCTTCGAGAAGCTAGC
>JBATEA010000417.1:0-2804 GCA_049663745.1 Steroidobacteraceae bacterium
CGTCTCTGCCAGGGAACTCAGGCGCCAGCCGGCCGCGGATCTCGGCGACCTGCTGCGCATGCGCGCCGGCGTCGAGGTTGCGCGCCTCGGCGGCCCGGGGCAGCAGACCTCGCTGTTCCTGCGCGGAACGGACTCCAACCACGTGCTCGTGCTGGTCGACGGCGTGCGCATCAATCCCGGTACCATCGGCAGCGCCGCGATCCAGAACATCGCGCCCGAGCTGATCGAGCGCGTCGAAGTCGTCAAGGGCCCGCGCTCGACACTCTACGGCTCGGACGCCATCGGCGGCGTCATCAACGTCATCACGCGCCGCCGCACGGAGACTGGCGGTAGCATCCAGGCAGGCGCCGGAAACTACGGCAGCAGGAATGCCAGCCTCGAAGGAGGCGTCGGCGGCACGCGTGGCGACGCATCGCTCGGCGTCTCCTGGATCGACAGCGATGGTTTTCCGACCCGCAGCGGCGACTCGACCGATCGCGGCTACCGGAATCTGTCGCTGACAGCAGGGGCTCGTACCGAACTAGCGGGCGTCGAACTGGGATTCCGCGCCTGGCATGCCGCGGGCACCTCGGAGTACTCGGACTTCTTCGTGACGCCGGTGGACCAGGATTTCGAGAACTCGGCATTTGCGCTCTCCGCCGGATTCACCCCTTCGGAATCCTGGCATTCGAAGTTCACGGTGGCGCACATGCTGGACGCGCTCGAGCAAAACCAGGCGCCGGATTTCCTGCACACGCGGCGCTGGCAGCTCGACTGGCAGAATGACGTCGCGGTCTCTCAACACCACGCGCTGACGACGGGCGTCATCTGGCAGCAGGAGGATGCCGACGCGGAATCCTTCGGCCTGCCCTATGCGTCGGACATCTCGACGCGGCAGGCCTACCTGCAGGACCAGATGAGCTTCGGGCGAGCGCAGGTCCTGCTGGCGGCGGGCTACACGGACCACGAGACCTTCGGCGGCCATCAGACCTGGAATGCCGAGTTCGCTTTCCCGCTCGGCGATTCGACGACGCTGACGTTTGCGGCAGGCGAAGCTTTCCGCGCGCCGGATGTCACGGATCTCTATGGCTTCGGCGGCAACCCGGCGCTCGACCCGGAGCGTTCGCAGAGTTACGAGGCGAGCCTGCGCCACGACACGGAAGCCGGCCACCACCTGTCGCTGACCCTGTTCCGCAATGAAATAAACGACCTGATCGAGTTCGTCGTCACCGATTTCGGGACCTTCGAAGGCGAGAACCGCAATGTCGAACGGGCGCGCATCGACGGGCTCGAGGCCAGTTGGAGCTTTGACGGCGAACACTGGGCGGCTCGCGCCACGGCAACGCTGCAGGATCCGCGCGATCTGGTCACGGACGAGCGGCTGCTGCGCCGTGCCAGGGAGAACTTCACGCTGGCCGTCTCGCGCCGCATCGGCGCCCACGAGATCGCTTTGGACCTGCTCTACGCGGGCGACCGGAAGGATTTCGGATTCCCGCCGGTCACGATGCCGGCCTACTGGCTCGCAAACCTCTCCACGAGCGTCGCGGTCAACGAGCGCTGGACATTACTCGCGCGAATCGAGAACCTGCTGGACGAGGATTACGAGCTCGCGCGCGGCTTCAACACCATGGGCCGCAGCCTGTTCGTCGCGGCCCGGCACGAATTCCGGTGAGGAGGCCCGATGGGCAACCGGCTGTCGAAGATCTACACGCGTACCGGGGATGACGGCACGACCGGCCTCGGCGATGGCAGCCGCGTGCCCAAAGACGATGCGCGGGTCGAGGCCTATGGCAGCGTGGACGAGTGCAACAGCGCGATCGGCATCGTGCTGGCGGTCGCCGGCCTGCCGGCGGATGTCCGCGAGGTCCTGATGACGGTGCAGCATGAACTTTTCGACCTGGGCGGCGAACTCTGCATTCCGGGTCATCGCGCGATCTTGGCTAACCAGGTGGCGCGCCTCGAAAAGGCGCTGGACGATTTCAACGTACGCCTGCCGCCGCTCAAGGAATTCATCCTGCCGGGCGGCGGCACCGCGGCCGCCGCCTGCCACCTTGCACGCGCAATCTGCCGACGGGCGGAACGGCGCTCCTGGTCGCTCGCGCGCACGCAGACGGTCGCCGCCGAGCCGCTGCAGTACCTGAATCGCCTTTCGGATCTCCTGTTCGTGATCGCGCGCGTGCTGGCGCGGCAGGAGTCCGGCAGCGAAGTGCTCTGGAAGCACGAGCGGCGCTGAGCGCCGCGCGCGGTCACGGGGCCGGCGTCAGCCCCGCGCGCCGGCGCGCATCGTCAAGTTCCGAGCAGACTTCGGCAGCCCCCTGGCTGATGCGCGGGCTCGGCCGCGCGAGCAGGTCCGCCGGCGCGCGGTAGACGCTGCCGCTCGCGACGGCCGCGAGCCCCGTGAAGCGCGCCCAGTACTCGACGGGATCGCCGTCGTCGGTGGACAGGATCACCTGCGGCGCGCGCACCAGCACGGACTCGAGATCCACCGGGAATGCGAGCGCGGTTGCGTCGGCGAATATATTCCTGCCGCCGCACAGTTCGACGATCTCGGTGATCAGGTGCCCACCGCCGACCGTGAACAGCGGTGCATCGTCGATCTGGACGAAGACCTTCAGTTCCGGGCGCTCGCGGTATTCCGCCCTGAGTTTCGCGATGTCGGCCCGGAACCCGGCCGCCGCCGCCGCGGCCACCGTTTCCGTGCCGGCCAGGCTGCCCAGTGTTTCCAGCCCGACGGCGATGTCGTCGAGCCGCGTGGTCGGGATCCCGACCACGCGGCTCGACGACATCGCCGTCGGGCTGGAAACACTGGGCAGCCTGGCCGGCAC
>JBATEA010000418.1:0-2971 GCA_049663745.1 Steroidobacteraceae bacterium
GACGACGACTTCTTCGAGGCGGGCGCCGTCCGTTGCAACTCGCTGAGCGAGGGCGGCGGAGGCCGGGTAAAGGACTGCGAAGATCGCTGCCGCCAGCGGCGTCATACGTTCGTTCATGGACCCCCCCCAAGCTGACGTACCGAGCGTATAACAGCAAATACGGATTTGCTACCCCGCGGCCTGCTTCAATAGGCCCCTTCCCGGGATGAACGCAGGACGCCGGTCTCGGCACTCAGGCGGTAACTGATGCCGCCCGTGCCTTGCCAGGCAGCAAGATCGAAGTGATTTCCCGGCCCGATGCGATAGACCTCCACGTCCCGGAAGGTCAGCGGCTGGCCCGGTTCGCAGCGCTCGGGCGCCTGGGTCGGCTGCATGAAATAGGCATAAGGCGTCGGGTGAGTGGCTGTCGCGAAGACCTCCGCCGTGCCGGTCTTCGGATCGATATGTACGGCAGTTTCCCGGTCGGCCGCGATCGCCCGCGGCTCGGAAGCCCAGCCGTCCTTCACCAGCCGGGCGAGCAGGGCGACCGTGCGGCCGATCCGGTCGCGTTCCTGCAAGTGCTGGTCGGTGAGTATGCCGGCCAGCCGGGGCAGCGAGAGGAAGTTGCGCGCGAGCGTGACGTCCTCGGCATAGGGGTCGGCGAGCGCCACGGCGCTGGTCAGGCTCTCGTGCATGGCCGAGTAGACAAATTCCCCGAGGATCGCCATGCCCGCGCTGGTGCCGCCGATCGGTGCGGGCTTCGCCGCCACATGATTGATGGCGTCCTGCACCGGCGTGCCCTGCCAGAAGCGGACATAGCGGTCCTGGTCGCCACCGGCGATGAAGAGCGCCTCGGCATTGCGGATCGTTTCAATGACGTATGAATCGCTCGCGGCTTCGCGGCCGTCGAAGACGATTGTTTCCACCGAGTCGCAATGGCACAAGGCGAAGATGTACGCGTTGTATTCGTCCGCACCGGACGCCCGCAGCACCACAAAGTCGCCGCCGCCTCCGCTTGCGCCCATGCGCACGTAGTTTTCGTCGACGTCGTCGCCGCCGCCCTGCAGGACCCACAGCCCGCTCGTCGGCCGGACCACGTCCGCCGGGTTGCCGGTCAGGTAGTGCTGGTACCCGGCAACTGGCTTGACCTCGTCCGCCGTTGCGACAGAACACAGGCTGATGAGGCCGGCCATCTTTGCAAGGCGCAGAATCCAGCATCTAATAGTCGCGGTCCCTGTCATAGGACTCGAGTGTCGCCTGCCACGCTGGAGAATGTCCATGAAGTCAATTCTTGTCGCATTGATCCTGCTGCCAGGTCTTGCACTGGCCACCGACGCCATTCAGCTGCAACCAGAAGTGCAGCGTCTGAATGCGATGACCGCGCGCCTCGCGCCGGTGGACATCCGGGTCAACCTTTCCGGCCTGCCGCAAAATGAGCGCGAGGCGCTCGCGCACCTGGTGCGCGCGGCGCGGATCACGGACGCGCTGTTCCTGCGCCAGGTCTGGGCCGGCAATGAGACGCTGCTGCTCAGGCTGATGGAAGACACGACGATCCTGGGCCAGGCCCGCCTCGAGGCATTTCTCATCGACAAGGGGCCATGGTCGCGGCTCGATCTCGATGCACCATTCATCCCTGGTATCGGCGACAAACCCGATGCCGCGAACTTTTATCCGGCTGGTGCGACGAAAGCCGAGGTGGAGGCCTGGATTGCCGGCCTCGCGCCCGCCGAGCGCGCGAACGCAACCGGTTTCTTCACGACCATTCGCCGCAATGCGAGCGGCGCATTCACGGCCGTGCCCTACAGTCTCGAGTACCAGGGCGAGCTTGCCTTGATGGCGCAGGAGTTGCGTGCGGCCGCGGCTGCGACAACTCAGCCAACCCTGAAGACGTTCCTGGAATCCCGCGCTGCGGCGCTTCTCTCGAACGATTATTACGCGAGCGATGTCGCCTGGATGAAGCTGGATTCCTCGATCGAACCGACCATCGGGCCTTACGAGGTTTACGAAGACGAGTGGTTCAACTTCAAGGCCGCCTTCGAAGCCTTCATCACCGTGCGCGACGATGCGGAGACGGCGAAGCTCACGCGCTTCAATGGCGAATTGCAGGGGCTGGAGGACCGGCTGCCGATCGATCCGCGTTACCGCAGGAAGCAACTCGGTGGCATGGCGCCGATGCGGGTCGTCAACGTCGTCTTTGCCGCGGGCGACGGTAATCGCGGCGTGCAGACTGCTGCGTACAACTTGCCGAATGACGAGCGCATCGTCAACGAGATGGGCTCGAAGCGCATGATGTTGAAGAATTTCCAGCAGGCGAAGTTCGACCAGGCACTGCTGCCGATCTCGAAGGTGGCGCTTGCTGCCGCGGACCAGCCCTACGTCAATTTCGACGCATTCTTCACGCACATCCTGATGCACGAAGTGATGCACGGCCTCGGGCCGCAGAACACGGGGCCGGGCGGAACGGGCGCCGGTGTGCGCCAGGCCATCAAGGAGCTCTACAGCACCATCGAGGAAGCCAAGGCCGATGTTTCCGGCCTCTGGGCGCTGCAGAAGCTGATGGACAAGGGCGTGTTGAACAAGGCCGACGAGCGCGCGATCTACACGACCTTCTTGGCCTCGTCATTCCGCACGCTGCGTTTCGGCATGACCGAAGCGCATGCCAAGGGCATGGCGCTGCAGGTCAATTACCTGCTCGATGCCGGCGGATTCCGCGTGAATCCGGATGGCACGTTCAGCGTGAATCTGAAGCGCGCCAAGGACGGCATCGTCGGCCTCACGCACGAGCTGATGACGCTGCAGGCGACCGGCGACTACGAGGGAACGAAGCGCCTGGTGGACCGCCTGGTGGTTATCCGCCCCGAAGTGAAGACCGTGCTCGACCGGCTGACTGACGTGCCAGTGGACATCCGCCCGCACTTCATTACGGCGGAGAGCCTGGAGAGCGGGTCGCCCTGAGTTGAGATTGAAAAAAGCGGCGGACGGAGCCAAGCTC
>JBATEA010000419.1:0-5224 GCA_049663745.1 Steroidobacteraceae bacterium
GAGCAAAGTCATGGAAGCCTCGTCATCAGCGAGTTGAGCGATCGATCATCCAGCCCGGCCCGCGGGGAAGAAAGCCGCGCCGGACCTGACACCCAGTCTTTCCAGGATCGTCGCCAGCGGGCAGAAGCCGGTGAACGAAGCCTGCAGCATGTTGGCACCGACGAATGCCGTAAACCACAACCAGTGGATGCTGTGCACCTGTGACAGGGCCAGCGAGGCCAGCACGAACGTGCCTGCAAGTCGAAACACCCATTGGTCGATCGTGGCGGCGGATGAGACAGAGGTCATTGCGGTCTGCGCGGTCATGGGAAGCTCCTTCGATTGGCGCGGGTGGCACGGCAGAAATGTCCGTACAGCACATGGATGATGTCCAGGGCCGGGCCGCGACACACCGAGTAGTAAATGGTCTGCGATTCGCGCCGCGTCTGGACCAGGCCGTCCGCACGCAACACAGCCAGATGCTGGGACAGGGCGGATTGCGACAGGGGAATGCGCTCGTTGAGCGCGCTGACCGACAGCTCGCCTTCCCCCAGCACGCACAGGATCTGCAGGCGTTTCGGGTTCGCGAGGGCCTTGAGCAGATCGGCGGCGGAGTCGGCGTGCCGGCCCATCTCGCGGGCGTCCGGCAGGGCAATCTTCAAGGCAGCGCGCATGTCAAATATCCATACGTTCTAAATAAGATAGTGCTAATATATCAGCAAGTGGATGCGATGGCAAGCGCCGCGCGCCTGACGATGTATGAATCCGTCACTTACGGCCGGGATACCGCGTTAATATCCCCGCAAATGAAAGGCAACCGCGATTCGATCGTCGATGCCGCGCGCGAGGCCGCCCGGCAGGCACACGCGCCATACTCCGGCATCCACGTCGGGGCGGCGGTTCAGGCCGCGAGTGGTGCCGTATACCTGGGCGCCAATGTCGAGAATGCGGTCTATCCGCTCGGCAACTGTGCGGAGGTCAGCGCGATTGCGGCAGGCGTCCAGGCCGAGGGCGCGGCTTTCCGCATCGCCGAGCTTGCGGTCTGGGCGACGGACCGCAATGGTTCCGCGATCGCCGCCTCGCCCTGTGGCGGCTGCCGGCAACGTATCAAGGAGCTTGCGGCGGACGACTCCGTGGCGATCCATTTTCCTTGGCAGGCGGATGAGATTCGCACGGTGACAATTGCCGAGCTGCTGCCGTTCGCCTTCTCCCTGCCATCCGTTCAGCCGCCGCGATGAGCGCTCCGGGGCGGGCGATGGCGGCACGCATTCTTGCGGCGCTCGACCTCACGAGTCTCGGCGAAGACGACACGCCCGAGGCGATCGCGAGGCTGTGTGCTGCCGCGACGGATGGCGGCCATCCCGCGGCGGTCTGCGTCTACCCTGAGCACGTCACGACGGCAAGGCGAGCGCTTGCGACAGCGCGCGCGAACGATATCGCGATCGCGACCGTCGTGAATTTTCCGGACGGCAGCAATGACATCTCGAGGGCATTGCGGGAAACGCGGCGTGCGCTCGCAGCCGGCGCGGACGAAATCGACATCGTGTTTCCATGGCGCGCCCATCTCGGCGGCGACCGCGAGGGGGGCGCGCTGATGCTGCAGGAGTGCAAGGCGATCTGCGGCAGGAAAATCCTGAAGGCAATACTCGAGACGGGCGAACTCGGCGATCCGCTGCTGATTCGCGAGCTTTCACAGGCGGCGCTCGGTGCAGGGGCCGATTTCATCAAGACCTCGACCGGCAAGGCGAAGATCGGCGCGACACCGGCTGCAGCGCGCACGATGCTCGAGTGCATCCGCGAAAGCGGCGGCAGGGCCGGCTTCAAGGCCGCCGGCGGCGTGCGGACGCTGGCCGATGCGGGTTGCTACCTCGCGCTTGCCGACGAGATCCTGGGCGGCAGCTGGGCTTCGCCGGCGCGATTCCGCATCGGTGCGAGCGGCTTGCTCGCGGAATTGCGCGCCGCAATCACATGACGGCATCAACCGCAAACTGGCTGCCGCAGGAAACGATTCGCCGCAAGCGCGACGGTGCGGCGCTTGGCTCGCGGGACCTCGAGGCGCTTGCACGGGGCATGGCCGACGGCAGCCTGTCGGATGCGCAGGTCGCCGCATTCGCAATGGCCGTCTATTTCCGCGGCATGACGCCGGTTGAGGCAGCGGCCTTCACGCTCGCGATGCGCGATACCGGCGAAATCTTCGACTGGAAGCGTGAGTCGTTGCCGGGACCGGTCCTCGACAAGCATTCGACCGGCGGTGTCGGCGATCTCGTTTCCCTGACGCTCGGCCCGATGCTCGCCGCCTGCGGCGCCCATGTTCCGATGGTTGCGGGCCGCGGTCTTGCCCACACGGGCGGTACGCTCGACAAGCTCGAAGCCATCCCCGGCTATCGGGTGTCGCCGGGTCCGGCGCTGCTGCGCAGGACGATACACGAGGCCGGGGTTGCGATCGTCGGAGCGGGTGATCACATCGCGCCAGCGGACAGGCGCCTGTACGCGATCCGTGACGTCACCGCGACGGTCGACTGCATTCCGCTGATCATCGCATCGATCCTGTCGAAGAAGCTGGCGGCGGGGCCCGATGCGCTGGTGCTGGACGTCAAGACCGGCAATGGCGCCGTGATCACCGACGCAAAGCGCGGCCGCGAACTCGGCATGCTGATCATCGAGATCGCGGCGGAGGCGGGCCTCCCGGTGAGGGCGCTGCTCACGGACATGTCGCAACCGCTGGCGCGTTCAGCGGGCAATGCGCTGGAAATCAACGAGGCGCTCGGCATCCTGCGCGGCGAGAACGGCGACGCCCGCCTGATGGAAGTCACGTTCGCGCTCGGCGCCGAAGTCATGGTATTGGGCGGTCTCGCGTCAGAGGCCGGCGCCGCGCGGGCCGCGCTCGCAATGGCGCTTTCATCGGGATCGGCAGCAGAGCGATTCGCGCGCATGGTCCATTGTCTCGGTGGCCCGGCGGACTTGCTGGAACATCCGGAACGGCATCTCGCGGTGGCGCCTGTCATCGTGGAGGCACCGACGCCGAGTGACGGCTTCGTCACGGCAATCGACACGCGCGCGTTGGGCCTCGCCGTCGTCGCACTGGGTGGCGGCCGGACATCGCCTGCGCAGGCCATCAATCCGGCCGTCGGGCTGGACCGGCTCGTGCCGCTCGGCGCGCGAATCCATGCCGGTGAACCGCTTGCCCGGGTGCATGCTGCAAATGCCGATGCTGCGCGGCTCGCCGTCCAGGCCGTCGTGCACGCATTCGGGATCGGTGGTGCTGTGCCAGCGGCACCGCCATTGATCGAGCGCATCGAGCCACGCGCATGAGCACGCCACACATCGATGCTGCGCCCGGCGCATTCGCCGAGCTGGTCCTGTTGCCCGGTGATCCGCTGCGGGCCAGGCACGTCGCGAGGACGATGCTGGAGGGCGCGGTCGAGGTCACGAACGTCCGCAACATGCTGGGCTTCACCGGCGAGTGGAATGGGAAGCGCGTTTCGGTGATGGGCACCGGAATCGGCGTCCCGTCGGCGATGCTCTATGCGACCGAGCTCATCCGCGATCACGGTGTGCGCCAGCTGGTGCGGGTCGGCACTTGCGGCGCGATTGCGGCGGACGTCCGGTTGGGCGATCTCGTGCTGGCGCTGGGCGCCGCGACGGACTCCTCGGTGAATCGCCTGCGTTTCAGCGGTTACGACTTCGCGGCGACCGCCAGCTGGCCGCTGTTGTCGCGTGTGGCGGCTGCTTCATTGCCCGGCGGGCCCGCGATCCGCATCGGCCGGGTGTTCACCAGCGATTTCTTCTATCACCCGGATCCCGGCCTGAGGGAACTGCTGCGGCGATTCGGTTTCCTTGCGCTCGACATGGAAACCGCAGGCCTTTACGGCCTTGCAGCCGAGCTCGGAGCCGAGGCGCTGTCGGTGATGACCGTCAGCGATCACCTGGTCGGCGACCAGCACATGAGCGCGGAGCAGCGCGAGACAGGAGTGGACCTGATGGTCCGCGTGGTACTCGACTCGCTGCTGCGCTGAGTCGATCGCCGGCCGGAACGGGCCCGCAGCCTCAGCGGCGGCGTCGCGACCACGAGCGGGCGGACGGGGACGCAGTGCGTGCCGGGGACGGCTCCGCGGCGCGCAACGAAGGCACCGCTGCGTGCTCGGTGCGCGCGAATGCCGGTGTCGGCGCGAAAGGCACGGCCTGCCGCATCGTGCGCTCGATCTCCCTGAGCAACGATGTCTCGTCCTCGGACACGAGCGACACCGCGTGGCCGTCATTGCCCGCTCGCGCCGTGCGGCCGATGCGGTGCACGTAGTCCTCCGGCACATGCGGCATGTCGAAATTGACGACTTGCGGCAGTTCCCGGATATCCAGCCCGCGCGAGGCGACTTCGGTCGCGACGAGCGCGGTCAGCTTGCCGGCCTTGAAGTCAGCGAGTGCGCGGGTGCGCGCGGCCTGGCTCTTGTTGCCATGAATCGCCGCGGAGCGGATGCCGGCGCGTTCGAGCTGCTGTGACAGTCGGTTCGCGCCATGCTTCGTGCGCGTGAATACGAGTGCCTGGTGCCAGCGGCCTTCACCGTTGGCGCCGTTCTGGAACAGGTGCACCAGCAGGTGACGCTTGTCGTCCTTCGCGACGCGGAATGCACGCTGTACGACCTTTTCCACCGTGCTGTTCGGGGGCGTCACTTCGACCTGGACCGGGTTCTTCAGGATTCGTGCTGCAAGGACGCGGATATCGGGCGTGTAGGTCGCCGAAAACATCAGGTTCTGACGCACAGCCGGCAAGAGCCTGATCACGCGCTTGATGTCGTGGATGAAGCCCATGTCGAGCATGCGGTCGGCTTCGTCGAGCACGAAGTGCTGCACCTGCGAGAGATCGACGAAGTTGCGATTGGCAAGGTCGAGAAGGCGGCCGGGTGTCGCAACCAGGATGTCGCAGCCGGAACGCAGCCTGTCGATCTGGGGCTGCTCGCCGACGCCGCCGAAGATCACGCAGGCGCGCAGGTTCTTGCGCACGCCGTAAGTCCGGATACTTTCGAGGATCTGGGCCGCCAGCTCGCGGGTCGGCGCCAGGATCAGCACGCGCGGCGCCCGACCGCCGGCTGCCCGCAGGAGCTGCAGCAACGGCAGCACGAACGCCGCCGTCTTGCCGGTGCCGGTCTGCGCGCCGGCCAGCAGGTCGCGACCGGCAAGCACCGGCGGGATGGCGCCGGCCTGGATCGGGGTCGGGGTCTCGTAGCCGCGGTCGGCAACAGCTGATTGC
>JBATEA010000420.1:0-11997 GCA_049663745.1 Steroidobacteraceae bacterium
GACATCGAGCGTGTAGGACATGGTCTGAAACGTATAGAAGGAGATGCCGACCGGCAGCACGATGTTCCACACCGGCGGCACATATTCGACGCCGAAGTTCGCCATCAACACCTGCCAGTTATGCAGCAGGAAGTCACCATACTTGAAGAATCCGAGGAATCCGAGATTCGCGGCGAGCGAGATCAGCAGCCAGCCGCGACGACGGGCCCGGCTCTTGTCCCGCGCAGCGTAGATGCCGCGGGCGATGAACCAGTCCACGATCGTCGAGCCCCACAACAACAGGATGAATGGCGGATTCCAGGCCGCGTAGAAGATGTAACTCGCGATCAGCAGGTTGACCTTTTTCGTCGTCCACGAAAACGGCAGCCTGTGCAGCAGCAACAGGACTGTGAAGAACACGATGAATGTGAGCGAGTTGAAGACCACCGGGCCAGCCTTTTGTTTTTCGATTCCCGACTGACGGCGGAGTATGCACGTCCAGTCATGACGAGGTAAACCTTGTGCAAATCACCCCGAGGTCTAAGATGGTCGCCCCGCAATGACGGGTGGCGGATCGGCCGCATGGCTGATTCCGATTGACAAACAACAACTTGGAGGGGACTCATGCGTGGACGTCAATTGATGCTGGCCGCCGCCGCGTGCAGCGCTCTGGCCGCGGGCTGCGCACAGAAAGCGCCGGAGGCGCCTGCCGTCGATCTCGCGGCGGAAGCGCAGGCGGTACGCGATCGTTCCGCGGCCTGGCTGCAGCTGGCGCAGGCGAAGGACGCCGCGGGCATCGCCAACGGCGTGTTTGCGTCGGACTTAGTCACGATGTACGACGGCAAGATCCTGAAGGGCCCGGCCGCACTCCAGGCCGACATCGAAGCCGGAAACGCCGCAACGCCGAATTCGACGATCAGCTGGACCACGAACGAGATCAAGGTCGCGGCATCCGCTGATCTCGCCTATGAGCTCGGCGCATTTACTTTCGACCCGGACGGCGCCGAGGCGAAACCAGCGACCACCGGTGAGTTCGTGACCGTGTGGAGCAAGGTGGACGGCACCTGGCGCGCGGTGGTTGACGCCGGCACGATGATCAAGGCACCCGAAGCCCCGGCGCAGTGAGTCCTGGTTCCGTCGCCCCGCCCAGGCTGTATCGCGGCCTGGGGCGGTTCGACGTGATCTCGCTGACGGTCAACTCGGTCGTCGGCGCCGGCGTGTTCGCAATGCCCGCGGGTCTTGCGATCGACGCCGGCCGCTACAGCCTCGCCGTCATTTTTGTCGCCTTCGTCGTCGTCGGGCTCCTCGCATTGTCGCTCGCCGAGGTCGCGAGCCGCTACGACGTGACCGGCGGGCCGCAGTACTACGCGCAGGTCACTTTCGGGCCGCTGTCGGGTTTCACGGTGGGCTGGCTGTTCACGCTCTCCAGTCTCGCGTCCACCGCCTTGATCTCGCAGGTCATGCTCGATTACGCGGCGGCGCTCTGGCCCACGATCGCGGCACCCTGGCCGCGCGCATTTGCCATCACCTTGTTCATGATCGTGCTCGCCGTAGTGAATCTCCGCAGCGTCACCCGCGGCGCCTGGCTCGGCAACCTCCTGACGATTGCCAAGATGCTGCCACTCGGGCTCGTCGCCCTCGCGGGTCTCTGGTTCGCGGGCTGGAATGAAATTCCCGCAACGGAGCCGCGACAGCCGGACGGCCTTTCGGGTGCGCTCCAGATCGCAATCTTCGCCTGCGTCGGCTTCCACGTCGCCGCGGTCGTCGCTGGCGAAATGCGCGATCCGCGCCGCGACCTCCCCGTGAGCATCCTGGGCGGCCTCGGGATTGCCTGCCTGCTCTACCTTCTCCTGATGCTGGCCTGCTTCGGCGTGCTGCCGGATACCGCCGCATCGGCATTGCCGCTGGTGGACGTCGCGAAAGCCTTTGTCGGTCCGGCCGGCGTCACGCTGATGGCCGCGGCGGCGGTCGTGTCCTGCGCCGGTGGTCTTGCCGTGCAGATGCTCGTCGGGCCGCGTTACGTCTACGCACTGGGCGAGGCCGGCGATCTGCCGCGGCCGATCATGGTCGTGCACGACGCCTTTCGCACGCCGCATGTCGCGATCATCGGGTACGCAGCCATTTCATGGCTGCTGACGATCACCGGCACGTTCAGGTACCTGCTCGCCATTTTCGTGATCTCGCGCATGCTGGCCCATGGCTCGACGAGCGCGGCCCTGAGCGTGCTGCGCCGCCGCGAGGGCCCGGCGCCGGTGGCGATTCCGGGCGGCGTGCCGATCGCTGTCGCCTCGCTTATCTGCTGCGCGGGGATCGTGCTGACCACGGACTGGACTGCGGTCCGGGACGTCGCAATCGCCCTCGCAGCCGGATTCGCGATCCGCGCCTGGGTGCGGCGGAGCGCGACGAGGAGTAAAGTTTCCTGAGGCCATCGAACCTGTGGAGGCAGTCATGAAAAGGCGTCAATTCGTCGGCGCGGGCCTTGCGCTTGCAGCCGCCTGGCCGTTCCGTGGATTCACATCGGTACTCAAGGGCGTCGGCGACCTGCCGGCGAAATCGCTGACTGGCGCAGACATCTTGCTGCCCGGGTCGTCGGTCGAGGCGCTGGCCGCCGGTCTCGCCGGCGACTTGCTGCTGCCGGAATCCGCGGGCTACGAGCAGGCCCGGCACATCTGGAATGCCATGTTCGACAAGCGCCCCGCACTGATCGCCCGCTGCACTGGCGCGTCGGACGTCATTCAAGCCGTCAACTTCGCTCGTGGGCACCAGTTGCTGACTGCAGTTCGTGGGGGCGGCCACAGCTTCTCGGGTAAATCGACCTGCGACGGCGGGATCGTGATCGACCTGGAGCCGATGCGGGGTGTTCGCGTCGATACCAAGGCGCGGCGCGCCTACCTCGAGACTGGATCCCGCCTGGGTCAATTGGACCGCGAATGCCAGGCCTTCGGCCTTGCGACAACTGCCGGCACCGTGGCGGACACCGGGGCCGCCGGCCTGACACTCGGCGGCGGACTCGGACGACTGGGGCGGCGGTTCGGTCTCACTTGCGACAACCTGGTCGGGGCGGATGTCGTTACCGCAGCCGGTACATTCGTGCATGCCAGCGAGTCCGAGAATGCCGACTTGCTGTGGGGCCTGCGAGGCGGTGGCGGCAATTTCGGGGTGGTGACCTCCCTGGAATACCGGCTGTACCCGGTCGATCCGATGGTGCTGGCGGGTGATATTGCCTGGCCGATCGAGCAGGCCCGCGACGTGCTTCAATACCTGGTCGAATTCGGCGAGAAGATGCCGGATGAGCTCAGCCTCGAGGCCGCGCTGGTCTGGACGCCGGACGGCAAGCCCCTGATCAGCGTCGAGGCCTGCTGGTCGGCGGACCATCCCGCTGGCGAAAAGGCGCTTGCGCCATTGCGCCGTCTTGGAAAGCCGATCAGCGACTCGATTGCCGCGATGCCCTACGTGGCACTGCAATCGGCCGCCGATCCCGGCCTGCCGGCGGGCAATTACTACTACGCCAAGAGTGGTTTCCTGCCGAAGCTGGACGAGGCGGGAATCGACCTGATCCTGGCCACGTTCCTCGAGGCGCCGACAAAATTCATCATGTTCGTCGAGTCGTATAGCGGCGCGTATAGCAGGGTCGCGGTTGACGCGACCGCGTTCCCCAATCGCAAGGAGAAATTCTTCGCACTGATGGTTTCGCAGTGGAAGGAAAAAGAGGAGAGCGATCGGCATCTCGCCGATCTGCGTGCCAGCTGGAAGCGCATCGAGCAGCTGACCCGCGGCTTCTACACGAATCTCGCGGATCCGGACTTGTCCAGCGCCGTGATTCACGAGAATTACGGACCGAATTTCCCGCGCCTCGCTGCACTGAAAGCGAAGTACGACCCGATGAACCTGTTCCGCCTCAACGCGAACGTACCGCCGAAGACCGGATGAGGGGCAATATTTTCTGAGGATGGCGATCCCCTGGAGGCAGTCATGAAAAGGCGTCAATTCATCGGCGCTGGCCTTGCGCTTGCAGCCGCGTGGCCGATTCGTGGATTCGCATCGGTGCTCAAGGGCGTCGGCGACCTGCCGGCGAAGACACTCGTGGGTGGCGACGTCGTGCTGCCCGGTTCGTCAATCGAAGCCCTTGCCGCCAGCTTGCGCGGCGACCTGCTTCTGCAGGACAACAGTGCTTACGACAGTACGCGCCGCATCTGGAATGCGATGTTCGACAAGAAGCCGGCGCTGATAGCACGCTGCACGGGCGCTTCCGACGTCCGGCGCGCCGTCGATTTCGCGCGCGAGCACCAGTTACTGACAGCAGTGCGGGCCGGCGGCCACAGTTTTTCAGGCAAGTCCACCTGCGACGGCGGGCTCGTGATCGACCTGCAGCAGATGCAGGGCGTGCGCGTCGACCCGGAGGCCGGGCGCGCCTATCTCGAGTCCGGCTCGCTGCTTGGCCAGCTCGATCATGAATGCGCTGCCTTCGGGCTCGCGACCACCGCGGGCACCGTGTCGCACACCGGCGCGGCCGGCCTTACCCTGGGCGGCGGCTTCGGCCGGCTTGGCCGGCGATTCGGTCTTGCCTGCGATAACGTCGCTTCCTTCGACCTCGTCACGGCGGATGGTCACTTCCTGCGGGCCAGCGACGACGAGAACATGGACCTTTTCTGGGGACTGCGCGGCGGCGGCGGCAATTTCGGCGTCGTGACCGCCATCGAATACCGCCTGCACCGGATGGACCCGACGATATTCGGCGGCAATATCGTCTGGCCGATGAACCAGGCGCGCGACGTCATGCGCCACTACCGCGACATCGCGCTCTCCGCTCCGGAAGTCGTCAATCTCGAGCTGTACCTGCGGCCGGGCCGCGAAGAACCGATGGTCGGCATCGAAGTCTGCTGGTCCGGCGACCATGCAGAAGGCGAGGCCTGGCTCAAGCCGCTGCGCGCATTCGGCAAGCCGATCGAGGACGACATCGCGCCGATGCCCTACACGGCGCTGCAGACCGGTGCTGATGAATTCCTGGCGGCCGGGAAATTCTACTATGCGAAGAATGGGTTCCTTGCGCAGCTCAAGGACGGTGCCATCGACCTCGTGCTCGACGTCTTCCAGCGCACGCCGGACATGTTTGCGCTGTTCTTCGATCCCTGCGACGGCGCCTACCAGCGCGTGGCGCCGCAGGCGACCGCCTTCCCCAATCGCGACTCGAATTTCTGGCTCGGCATGGTCGCTGTCCAGGCCGATCGCGCGGGCATCGACAAGACCATCGCACCGATGCGCGCCGCCTGGCGCGAACTCGAGCCACTGACGAAGGGCTTCTACACGAACCTTTCGGATCCGGACACGACGACGGCCGGCTATCGCGAGAATTACGGCGCCAACTTCGGGCGGCTCGTGGCGCTGAAGGCCAAGTACGACCCGATGAACCTGTTCCGGCTCAATGCCAACGTGCCGCCGAAGGCATGACCGTCGAGCTGGCGTCACTATTTCCGCGGCACGGCGGATGATCCCGCCAGTTCACGTGAACCGCCGGCTGTTCATCGCCGGCGCCATTGCCGCGCTCACGATCGGCTGTGCGCCGGAGCCGGCAGCGCAGAAGGCGCCGCAGGCTGCGGCCGCCATCGCGATGCCTGACCATTACAGCGCAGGAGCCACTGCAAGTGTGCTCGCCGGCTGCGGCAACGCGGTGGATGCCGCGATCACCGCGGCTTTCGTGCTCGCCGTGACCGCGCCAGATGCCGGCAACATCGGCGGCGGCGGATTCCTGCTGACACGATTCGCTGACCATGCGGCGTTCCTGGATTTTCGCGAGGTCGCGCCCGCTGCGGCGACCCGCGACATGTACCTGGATGCAAAGGGCGTCGTCATCGAGGGCGCGAGCCTGACCGGCCACCGTGCCATCGGCGTTCCCGGTACCGTCGCGGGCCTATGGGCCGCGCACCAGAAATACGGAACGAAGCCCTGGGCGGACCTGATGGCGCCGGCGATCGCGCTCGCCGAAAACGGCTTCCAGGTCCCACGGCAACTCGCGAAATTCATGCGCGACGAGCTGCCGCGGCTCGCGGATACGACGAATTTCGCGCAGCACTTCGGCAGCCTGCGCACCGGCGATCTGTTCCGTCAGCCGGAGCTTGCGGCGACGCTGCGCCGCATCGCCGCGGACGGACCAGCCGGATTCTACGAGGGTGAGACGGCGCGCCTGCTGCTCGCGGAGATGCGTCGCGGCGGCGGACTGATCTCCGCGCAGGATCTCGCGCGCTACAAGGCAATCTGGCGCGAGCCACTGCGGACGCAATGGCGCAACTACGAGATCCTGGCCGCGCCGCCGCCCTCTTCCGGCGGCTTCGCGGTCATCCAGCTCCTGAAAATGAAGGACGCGCTCGCAGCGGATTTCGCCGGGCTCCCGCACAATTCGCCGCAGTACATCCACCTGACCGCCGAAATGGAAAAGCGCGTGTTCGCCGATCGCGCGGAGTACCTGGGCGATCCGGATTTCGCGCCGCAGCGCGTGAACGAGCTGATCGCCGACGACTACATCGCTGCGCGCGCCGCGGAAGTGAACCCGAAGGCGATCAGCCCGGCAGCATCGGTCCGGCCGGGCCTCGAGCCGCATGCGACCACTCATTTCTCGATCGTGGACCGTGCCGGCAATGCGGTCGCCGTCACCTACACGCTGAACACCGATTTCGGCAGCGGCGTCGTGGTCGAGGGCGGCGGCTTCCTGCTGAACAACGAGATGGACGATTTCAGCGCCAAGCCCGGCGCGCAGAACTACTACGGCGTCGTCGGCTCCAAGGTCAATGCCATCCAGCCCGGCAAGCGGATGCTGTCATCGATGTCGCCGACGATCCTGGTCGCGGACGGCAATGTCAGCATGGTGCTCGGAACGCAGGGTGGCTCGACGATCATCACCTCCGTTTACCAGACGATCATCGACGTGCTCGATTTCCACATGTCAGCGCAGGAAGCGGTCTCCGCGACGCGGTTTCACCACCAGCTCTGGCCCGGAGACCTGGTCACCTACAGCATCGACCGGCCGCTTCCGGACGACGTGATTCGCGCGCTAGCGGACCGCGGCTACCGTGCAGAACCGCATCCCTGGGAAATCGGCGACTTGCAGCTCATCTGGCGCGATGGCGGCGAATGGCGCGCGGCCTCCGATCCACGCGGCCGCGGCGAGTCAAGAATCATCCATTGATGCCGGCTCAGTCCGGCCAGCGCCGACCGGGAAGCGAACACTGGCCAGGACCCGTTCGCGCGCCGGCCTCGAGTTGCCTGCGCGTCTCTTCGACCGTTGCCGACATCGCGGTGCCGGCCGCATGCGCGGCGGCCAGCGCCAGCTGCCGCCGTGCTTCGTCCACGCAGCCCGCATCTGCGAGCACCTGCGCGAGATTGTTGCGTGCCGCCACCATGCCTGGCGCGAGGGTCACGGACCGCGCCCAGGCGTCGGCGGCGCCGGCACGATCGCCATCCGCATACGCCACATTGCCGCGACCGAGCCATGCAAGCGCCTCACCAGGCCAGCGCGCGATCGCGGCGTCGTAGGAAATCGCCGCGGCCTTGCGATTGCCCGCCGCTTCGATCCCCGCCACGGCTTCCAGGTATCGCGCCGGTTCGGCTTTTTGCGGAACGACGCCCGGAGCGATCGTCGTCATCGCCCACCGCCCCGCGCGATCCCACGAGCGGGCGAAGCGCTGCCAGCGCATTGCCTTGCGTTCGCTCCGGCCGGAGCGCAGTACGGCGATATTGCGCTCCGCGTCGTAGCCGACGAGCACCGCGTAATGCCAGATCGGGATCTGCTTGACGCCGAGATTCTGCAGCAGCAGTACCGGGCGGCCGTCGGCCAGTTCCGCGAGCAATGCGTCGCCCGTGCCGGGCAGCACGTAAGCCAGCCGTCCGTGCCGGCGCGCCGCGCCGATCAGTTCCGCCTGCAGGCTGCCACGGCGCTTGGGCAAGAACACCTGCGGCGCCAGCGCGTCCGGTTCAACCTCGACGCCGCTGGCGCGCAGCACCGTGGCGAGCGCCGCGGGGCCGCATTGGTATTCCTCTTGCGGGAAAAACGGCGTATCGCGCAGCTCGAGCGAGCGCGCCATCCCCGGCGGAATCCCTTCCGCCAGCGGAGGCGAGGCTGCGCAGCCCGCGAGACCGAGGAACAGCGCTGCCGCCGGCAGCGCGGTCCGGATCACGTCTTCTTGAAGATATCGATCACGCCGGTCAATTCGAGGATCAGCAGCACGACGAATACGATACCGATGACCGCCAGCGCGCCGTCACCGCCGGCCGGCGCCTGCTGGATGTCACCGGCAAGCTTCGACAGTTCGGCCGGGGTCAGGGCAGCGAGGCGGCCATCGACCTCCGCCGGATCGACGCCAAGCGTGACCATGTGCTCGCGCACATCGGCGCGCGCCAATGCACCGCGCACAACCGCCAGGTCAGATTGCTGCTGGGCGACGGCAATGGCATCGGCGGTGCCGACGATTCCGGCCGCTGCCGGCGTCTGCATGCCGAGCGAGATGAGACTCACGCTGAGCAGCGCGACACAGCTGCGGCGGAAACTTTCGATGTGCATGAAGCACCTCCGTTTGGACAGAAAAACTCAGATGTAATCCTGATTCATGCGCCTTGTCTGATCCGTACGTTACCGCACACTGCAATGAATGGCCACCAGCCCGGTGACGGGCGGAACTTCGATGAGGAGCTTCGCTCAAAAATGGCGAGACCGGAAGATTTGTGTGCGTCGCAACGCGGCGACATGCGATTCGCGACATCCAGGCCGCGAGCGCGCTATCTGTAGCGCAACGGGATTCAACGCTCGTTCCAACAGGGCGCCCGAGGACCGTCAATTAGGAAGGGGATGAACAAGGCCGAGGCCTCTGGACCTCGTTCATCAACATTGGAGTGGAGACTGCAGATATGTATGACCAGTACAAACCAAGACATCCCCTCGCATGGGGCATCATTGCAGGCATCGCGTTGTTCAGCACCGTTGCCATCGCCGCAATGCAAGGCTGGCTGCCGATCGGCGACAGTCGTACCGCACAGGCTTGCGCCGAGTGCGCGATCGTCGAGTCGATCAGGGCCATCGAGACGCCGGAAATTGCGCTGGCGCCCGAGTTAGCCGCCGCGGAAACACCGACCGACGGCAGTGCGGTCAAACCGGCTGTTCCTCCTGAGGAAGCCGCGGCACCGGACCAGGTCGCCGAAGTGACGTACAGCTACGAGACCACCGTCCGTTTTGAAAACGGCACGACCAGCGTCTTCAGCCAGGCGGACGCACCGACCTGGAAGGCGGGAGACAAGGTCCGCATCGTGGACGGAGTCATTGTCGTCCCGGGCTGAGGCTTTGCCTCATCAGGCGCCATTGGAGGTACTGACATGAGCAATCGCATCAAGCCGATTATCGGCGCCGCGCTCGCAGCCCTGCTGCTGGTCGGCCCGGGCTGCGCGTCGACGCCGAGGCATGAAAGCACCGGCGAGTATGTCGACGACAGCGTCATCACGATGAAGGTCAAGGCGGCGATCGTCGCAGAGCCGACGTTGAAAGCCGCGGAGATCAATGTCGAGACCTTCAAAGGCCAGGTCCAGTTGAGCGGCTTCGTCCATGACGCTGCCGATGTCGCCAGGGCATCGGAGGTCGCGCGCAACGTCGACGGCGTGAAGTCGATCGTCAACAGCCTGGTCGTCAAGGGCTGAGGCTGCGGCCGCGCGGCGCCCGGCCCGGCCGGGCGCCGCATTCCGTAACGCGCATCTTGCGCTCCGGATGCGAGTGTAGCAGACTTGGTTGAATGATCAATCAAGTCGCCGGGGATACGCGCAGCCGCATCGTCGAAGCGGCGATGCACCTCTTCTGGGAGAAAGGCTACGGCTCGACCTCGGTCGCCGACATCCTCGGCCGCGCCGGCATCAACAGCGGCAGCCTCTATCACTTCTTTCCGGGCAAGCAGGACGTGCTGCTCGCGGTGCTCGAGGCCTATCGCACCGGCATCCACGCGAACCTGCTCGAGCCCAACTGGCGCGGCGTCCACGATCCGATCGAGAAGATCTTCCGGCTGCTGGCCGGCTACCGCGCGGCGCTGGTGCAGACCGAATGCACCTATGGCTGCCCGATCGGGAGCCTCGCACTCGAGATCCACGAGCCCGATCCGCCGGTGCGGCAGCTGTTGGCGGCCAATTTCACGAACTGGGCCAATGCGATCGAGGACTGCCTCAAGGCGGCCGGCACGCGGCTGCCTCCCGGCACTGACCGGCGCGCACTCGCGGAATTCGTGCTGACCACGATGGAGGGCGCCGTGATGCTCGCCAGCAGCCATCGCGACGTCGCCTGTTTCGACCGCGCGGTGCAGCAGCTCAAGGAATATTTCAAGCACCTGCTGCGACCGGCGAAGACGCCGGCCCGCCGCAGGACAAAACGAAGCAACAAGGGGAAATCCAATGCCTGACATCAACTGGCTGGCCGCGCTCGCCGCCGCCGTTTCGTCATTCGTCATCGGCGGGCTCTGGTACTCGAAAGCCATGTTCCTGAAGGCGTGGCAGCGGGGCGCCGGCGTTACCGACGACCAGATGCAGAAAGGGCACCCGGTGAAGATATTCGGGGGTGCGCTGGTGCTTTCTTTCATCGCGGCGGTCGTCTTTGCGCTGTTCCTGGGCCCGGATCCCGATGTCGGCTTCGCAACCAGTGCCGGCTTCGCCGCCGGCCTGTGCTGGGTCGCAGCGAGCTTCGGCATCAACTACCTGTTCGAACGAAAGAGCTTCACGCTCTTCCTCGTGAATGGCGGCTACCACACCGTGCAATTCACGGTGTTCGGCCTCGTACTCGGGCTCTGGCATTGAGGTCCGTCATGACACAACGACAACTGACCTGGGCGCTGTCGCTGACCGCCCTCTTCGCCTGCAGCCCCGCCGGCGCCGCCGACGATCCGCTGGCGCCGCTTGCTTTCCTTGCGGGCCATTGCTGGATCACCCGATTCGAGGACGGCCGCAAGAGCGACATGCATTGCTACGAATGGATGCACGATGGCAAGCAGCTTCGCGACCGCCATGTCGTGCATGGCAGTGAACCGGCCTATCGCGGCGAGACGATCTACGCCTGGCACGGCGGGCGCAAGCGCATCGAGTACCGCTACTGGAATTCGCTCGGCGGTCAGAGCGACGGCCATGTCGAGGCCGGCGCGGACGGCAAGCTGAGTTTCCTCGACGATCGTTACGTCGGCCCGGATGGCGCGGAATACACGTTTGCGAGCGAGATGACGCGGCCCGGCGAAACGCAATACCGCATGGCCTCGCGTTACCTGGACGGCGAAACCTGGAAGGAAGCCTGGACGCGCGTATTCGACCGCACGGAGGCGCAGGCAGAGGCGCCGCAGTAACCCCCCCTCAACCCAGCAGGTCGTACTTCCCGCCCCGTTCCAGCGCGCGCTGATAGGCGGGCCGCGCATGAATGCGCGCCAGGAAATCCGCCAGTCGCGGGCGGCTCGGGCCCAGGCCCGCCCGCTTCACCGCGACCTCCAGCGGAAAACTCATCTGGATGTCCGCAGCGCTGAACTCGTCGCCGGCGAACCACTGGAACTTGGCGAGTTCCGACTCCAGGTAATCGAGGTGGCGCGTGATCTGCGGCACGATGAAGCTGCTCTTGGCGCGCTTCGCGATCGCGCGTGCAATGGGCCTGGCGAAGAACGGCATCGGCCCCGATTCGATGCGGTCGAAGACCAGCTTCAACAGCAGCGGCGGCATTGCGGACCCTTCCGCATAGTGCAACCAATAGGTGTATCGCAGGCGCGCCGGAGTTCCACGCGCGGGTGCGAGCTGACCGCCACCGTGACGTTCGATCAGGTATTCGACGACGGCCCCCGATTCCGCGATCGTCAGCCCGCCATCGACAACGACCGGCGATTTCCCCAGCGGATGCACCTCGCGCAGCGAGGGCGGCGCCAGCATGGTCTTCGCGTCCCGCTCGTAGCGCTTGATCTCGTAGGGCACGCCGATTTCCTCGAGCAGCCACAGCACACGTTGCGAGCGCGAGTTGTTGAGGTGGTGGAC
>JBATEA010000421.1:0-2380 GCA_049663745.1 Steroidobacteraceae bacterium
ATCGCCGCCGGCAGGCCGGAGATGATGCCGGACAGGATCAGCATCGAGATGCCGTTGCCGATGCCGCGCTCGGTGATCTGCTCGCCGAGCCACATCAGGAACATCGTGCCCGCGGTCAGCGTCGCGACCGCCGGAATCAGGAATGACCAGAATCCCGGGTTGATCACGACACCCTGGTTCGTGAATGCGACCGCCGCGGCAAAGCCCTGGAAAGACGCCAGCACCACGGTGAAATAACGGGTCCACTGCGTGATCTTGCGCCGCCCGGACTCGCCTTCCTTCTTGATTGCCGCCATCTGCGGCACGACCACCGCCATCATCTGCAGGATGATTGACGCCGAGATGTAGGGCATCACGCCCATCGCGAAGATCGAAAGCCGCGCGAGCGCGCCGCCCGAGAACATGTTGAACAGGCCGAGGATCGTGCCTTCCTGGCTGTCGAACAGCCGCTTCAGCGCGATCGGGTCGATGCCGGGCACCGGCACGAAGGTGCCGATCCGGTACACGATGAGCGCGCCCAGCAGGAACAGCAGGCGATGGCGCATCTCGGTGTAGCGCGTGACTTCCCCGAGCGCGATTGCCGGATTGCCTGCCGTCGTTGCCATCGTGTGCTGCTGCGCGCCGCGTGGCCGTTCAGGCCGCGGCGCCCTCCTCGATCTTGCCGCCGGCCTGCTCGATCGCGGCGCGCGCGCCCTTGGTCGCGCGCACGGCGGGGCCGCGCAGCGTGACGGCACGGGCGATCGAGCCCGACAGGATGACTTTCGCCTTCTCGGTCTGCAGGGGCACGACGCTCGCGGCGATCAGCGCCGCGAGGTCGATGATGTCGGCCTTCACCTTCGTCAGGTCGGTCAGCGTGACCTCGGCGCGGGTCGCGTGCATCGCTGAACGGAAGCCGACTTTCGGCAACCGGCGCTGCAACGGCACCTGGCCGCCCTCGAAGCCGACCTTGTGATAACCGCCCTTGCGGGCCTTCTGGCCCTTGCCGCCCTTGCCGCAGGTCTTGCCCTGCCCGGCTGAGGCGCCTCTACCGACTCGCAGCCGCGGCCTCTTGCTGCCTTCGGCGGGTTTCAGTGTATTCAATCGCATCTCAGCTCCTCAATCCGTCACGCGCGCTCGACGCCCAGCAGGTGCTGGGCGACGCGGATCATCCCGCGCACTTCGCGCGTGTCGGGAACGACGCGCGTGTCGCGGATCCGCCGCAGACCCAGACCGTGGACCGAGGCGCGGATATTCCGCAGCTGCCCGTGCACGCTGCCCTTCAACGTAACCTTCAGCTTTTCCTTGTTCATGGATCAGCCCAGGATTTCTTCGAGCGTCTTGCCGCGCTTCGCCGCGATGCGGTCCGGCGCGGTCATGCGCGAGAACGCGTCGAAGGTCGCGCGCACGACGTTGATCGGGTTGCGCGAGCCGTAGCTCTTGGCAAGCACGTTGCGCACGCCCGCGCATTCGAACACCGCGCGCATGCCGCCGCCGGCGATCACGCCCGTGCCGTCCGAGGCCGGCTGCATGTAGACGCGCGTCGTGCCGTGGCGCCCCTGCAGGGCGTAATGCAGCGAGTCGCTGCGCAGCGGCACGGTCGTCATGTTCTTGCGCGCCTGCTGCATCGCCTTCGCGATCGCGGTCGGGACCTCGCGCGCCTTGCCGTAGCCGAAGCCGACCTTGCCGGCGCCGTCGCCGACCACGGTCAGCGCCGTGAAGCCGAACTGCCTGCCACCCTTGACGACCTTGGCCGTGCGGTTGACCGCGACCAGCTTTTCGATCAGGTCGTCGCCGGATGAGGATCTTTCAACTCGTGCCATTGCGCTTCCCCCGGGATCAGAACTTGAGGCCGGCCTCGCGGGCCGCCTCGGCGAGCGCCTTCAGGCGCCCGTGAAACTTGTAGCCGGAGCGGTCGAACGCCACCGACGTGATGCCGGCCGCCTTGGCGCGCTCGGCGATGGCGCGGCCGACCGCCGCCGCGGCGGCCGCGTTGCCAGTGCCCTTCAGGTCCTTCGCGACGGCTTCCTGCACGGTCGAAGCGACCGCAAGCACGCGCGCGCCGTCGGCGGTCGTCACCTGCGCGTAGATGTGCCGCGGCGTGCGGTGCACCGTCAGGCGCGCCGTGCCGATCTCGCGGATCTTGGCGCGGCCCCGGGTCGCGCGGCGGATGCGCTTGTCATGCTTTGTCAGCTGTGCCATGGCCTTACTTCTTCTTGCCTTCCTTCATGACGATCCGCTCGCCGGCATAGCGCACGCCCTTGCCCTTGTAGGGCTCCGGTGAGCGGTAGCCGCGGATCTCGGCAGCGACCTGGCCCACTTTCTGGCGGTCGACGCCCTTGATGATGATTTCGGTCTGGCTCGGCGTCTCGATCGAGATGCCCTCCGGGACCGGGTAGCTGAC
>JBATEA010000422.1:0-2536 GCA_049663745.1 Steroidobacteraceae bacterium
CGAGCAGGCGGTTGGCCACGGGCTCCGGAGTCCGGACTGACACGACAGGCCCCGGTCAGCCCTTCGTCCGTACGACGAGCAGAAGCACGCCGGCGATGATGGCGCCCGCGCCGGCCCACACAGGAATGTTGACCGTCTCCTTGTCTTTGACCGTCATTTCGATCGGTCCGAGCTTGGTCTCGTGAGTTTCCTTGGTGTAGGTGAACCCGCCGTATGCCAGGCCCAGGACACCAGCGATGATCAATATGAGCGCCGCCAACTTGCGTCCATCCATGAGAATCGCTCCTTTAGCGTTCAGGGATTCGCCTTCTTCAATTGCATGTCGTTCTTGACGGATGTGACGCCACTGACATTCTGGGCAACAGAAACGGCGCGATTGATGTCAGCCTGCGAATTGACGAAACCGCTCAGCTGTACGACACCCTTGAAGGTCTCGACATTGATTTCAGACGACTTGAGCGACTCTTCGGCAAATATTGCAGTCTTCACCTTCATCGTCAGCGCGCTGTCTTCGACGTATTCGCCGGGTGACTCGTGAGTGCGCGTGGAAGCACAACCCATCAGCGAGATCAGGACGAGGGGCAGAAAGCAGGTAAACCGACGCATTAGCTTCGACATTCCAGACTCCTTTGGGCTTCGCGCCAACGATCTCTCAGGAGATCCGGGCTTTCCGCGGCAGTCTAGGTGCCAGGCCGGAAACTATCTGTGCGGTGACGAACACAGGCACGATCGGCGCATGCCAAGAATCTGCCGGGCCCAGCATGGACCTGCCAGCCGCGGTAAGCGCCCGACCCGCGCTTGCGGGCCGGGCGTTGTCCAATCGAGTCACTGCGTCACTGCCACCGCCGACGGCGGATTCTGGATGATCACCTCGACACGCCGGTTCAGCTGACGGCCGCCATCGGAGTCATTATCCGCGACCGGCTGATGCTCGCCCATTCCGGTTGCAATGATGCGCTGGGAGTTGATGCCCTGCTGCATCAGATAGGACTTCACCGCATCGGCGCGGCGCTGCGACAGCCCCTGGTTGTATTCGTCACTGCCGACGTTGTCCGTATGGCCTTCAATCTCGATGTGCCGGTTGGGGTTCTGGGTGAGAAATGCGACCAGCCTGTTGAGATTGCTCGTAGCGCCAACCTTGAGATCGGCCCTGCCGCTGGTGAACAGCACGTCACCGAGTGTCAGCACCAGGCCACGATCCGTTGCCTTGGCTTGCAGCGCATCGATCTGCCGCTGTAGCTCATCCGCCTGTCGAGCGGCGGCACTGGCCGCGGCCGCTGCCGACGCACGTGCAGCATCGGCATCATTGCGTGCCGTGTCGGCCGCCAGGGCGCGCGCTGCTTCGGATTCATCGCGGGCAAGCTGTGCGGCATTCGCCGCTGCAGTGCGCGCTGCCTCGGCATCAGCTGTTGCCACCAGCGCCGCATTCGCAGCCGCAGCGCGAGCGGCGTCGGCATCGGCACGCGCCCTGTCAGCTTCACGGGTGCGAGCGGCAAGACGTGCACGTTCGCGTTCCTCGCCGAGCTTTACACGCTGATCCTCGAGGTAGCTTGTCGAAGCTTCTGCTATGGCGATCTCGACCTTGCGATCAGCCATATAAACCCTGTGGGCACCGAGCGCCGTATCATTCGCCACGGGCTCCTCGGCGACGCGGACTGCCGTCTCGGCCTCCTGGAGCGCGGCCGGAGCGCGGTTCGAAAGATTCGGGTCGGACTGCAGCCGGGTCAATTTCGAGCGCACTTCGGCTGCGCCTTCCGGGCTCAGCGGCGCGCTGGCACAGCCCGCAAGTACGAGGCCTACGGCTGCTGCAATGGTCAGGGCCTTCGCATAGTGGGTGTGATTTCGGATTGGTGTATTCATCGCGGTTCTCCTGCGCGCTGCATTTCTTCTGTTAGGGCTTCGGCTCCGCGCTCCATTTCCTTGTTGACTTCTGCGGCCTTCGCCGCGGCGGTCCTGGCAGAGGCGAGCTCGGCCTGTACGCGTGACTGTTGTGCGAGCCGTTCGGCCAGGACCATGCTTTCCTCGTGCACGGCGTCATCGGCCAAGGCGAGCTTCTGGCGCGCCTCGCCCAGTTCGGCTCCCGCATAATGACTGGCATCTGCCTTTTCGGCGTTTGAAATCGCCACTTTGGCTGCATCGAGAGCTGAGTCTGGCGCCGGTGGTGCAGATGCGCAGGCCGCCAAGAGCATGAGTAAGCCCATCAGGCCGGCCGCGACGAATGGGCGTCGGCCGGAATTTGCTCTAGTGATCTTGTTCATTTCGGTTCTCTACTTTGGTAATGGATCTTCAAAACACGGGCGCGGCGTGTCGATCGGATAGTCACTGCGTAACGGCGCCCCGCGCCAGCCTAACTTTGGCGAGCAGGATGATTGCTCCGAGGAGCGACACAATTGCTCCGGACAGACTGAAACTTCCCTGATTGATGGTCGATGTCCCGAAGAGCCCGCTCAGGAACCATCCGACCCAAATGGCACCGACGATCCCGACCACCATGTTGAGAGTAATTCCCTGCCGGTCATTCGTTGCCATGACAATG
>JBATEA010000423.1:0-4522 GCA_049663745.1 Steroidobacteraceae bacterium
ATGCTGCCGCGCGTGATCGGCCAGGGCCGGGCGGCGGAACTCCTCTACACCGGGCGTTCCTTCACAGCGGAGGAGGGCGAGCGCTGGGGCTTCTACAATTCGATCGTGCCGGCCGAAGGGCTGCTGCTCGAGGCGACGAAACTCGCCGGCGAGATCGCCGCCGGCCCGACCTTCGCGCACGCGATGACGAAGAAGATGTTGCATCGAGAGTGGAACATGGGCATCGACGAGGCGCTCGATGCGGAGGGCAAGGCGCAGGCCGTCTGCATGCAGACCGGGGATTTCCAGCGCGCCTACGAGGCTTTCGCGACGAAGCGCAAGCCGGTTTTCGAGGGCAACTGATGGCCAGCCAGAACGACAGCCTGAATTGGCCTTTCTTCGACGCGCCGCACCGCCGGCTCGCTGCCGCAGCGCGTGACTGGAGCCAGGCGCATCTTGCGAATGCCCCGCACCCCGCGGATCGCGCCGGCGTGGATGCGCGCTGCCGCGAACTGGTCGCCGCACTCGGGCGCGCCGGATTCCTGAAGCAATGCCTGCGCGCCGCGGATGGCGGCGCGAGCGCGGAATTCGATGCACGCTCGATCTGCATCCTGCGCGAGACGCTCGCCTGGTGGGACGGCCTTGCCGATTTCGCCTTCGCGATGCAGGGACTCGGCAGCGCGCCCCTGTCGCTCGCAGGCGCGGACGCGCTCCGCGCGCGCTACCTGCCGCGGGTCGCGAATGGGACGGCGATCGCCGCATTCGCCCTGTCGGAGCCCGATGCCGGCTCCGATGCGGCAGCGATGCAGGCGAGCGCGCGCCGCGACGGCGCAAACTGGTGCCTCAATGGCAGCAAGACCTGGATTTCGAATGGCGGCATCGCGGATTTCTATTGCGTGTTCGCGCGCACGGAAGCGGCAAAGTCGCGGCCCGACGGCAGCGCCGGGGCCGAGGGCATCAGCGCCTTCGTCGTCGAACCGGGCGACCCGGGATTCGCGGTCGCCGAGCGCATCGATGCGATGGCGCCGCACCCGCTCGCGCGCATCAGCTTCACCGATTGCCGGTTACCTGCCGATCGCCTGATCGGCGCGGAGGGCGAGGGGTTTCGCCTCGCGATGCGCACGCTCGACGTGTTCCGCACCTCGGTCGCGGCCGCGGCCTGCGGCTTCGCACGACGCGCACTCGACGAGGCATTGCAACATGTGCTCGCGCGTTCCCTGTTCGGCCGCAAGCTGGCGGAGTTTCAGCTGACCCAGGCCGCGCTCGCCGAGATGGCGACCGGGGTCGATGCCGCGCAACTGCTGACTTACCGCGCCGCCTGGTTGCGCGATCACGGCGAACGATTCACGGCGGCCGCCGCGATGGCGAAGCTGACCGCGACCGAGACCGCGCAGTCGGTGATCGACCGCGCGTTGCAGATGTTCGGCGGCCGCGGCGTGATGCAGGGCGAGGTCGTCGAGCGCCTGTACCGGGAGATCCGCGCGCTCAGGATCTACGAGGGCGCGAGCGAAGTGCAGAAACTGATCATCGGCCGGGAGTTGCTGAAATGAGCCGCACGATACTGCAACCCGCCGGCTGGCCGCGACCGCGCGGCTATGCCAATGGCATCGTCGCGGAAGGACGGCAGGTCTTCATCTCCGGGCAGATCGGATGGAACGCGGAACAGAAGTTCACGAGCGACGAGCTCGCCCAGCAAGTGCGCCAGGCGCTCGTCAATGTCGTCGAGGTGCTCGCCTGCGCGGGCGGGAGACCGGAACAGCTCGTGCGCCTGACCTGGTACCTCACGAGCCGCGAGGAGTATTACGCCTCGATCGAGGCCATCGGCGCGGCCTACCGCGATGTCATCGGCCGGCATTTTCCGGCGATGTCGGTGGTCGTGGTGGCGGCGCTCCTCGAGCCGGGCGCGAAAGTCGAAATTGAGGCGACTGCTGTCCTGTAGCCATCGCGTCGCGAGGGTTGCCGTGAGACCATTTCGACACCTGAGTGGAGGACCCCACGATGACGACCAACGCAGAGAAGGCAGCGCTGATCAACCGGATCGCACTGGGCTGCGTATTCATCTCGCACGGCCTGCTGAAGTCCGTCGTCTACACGCTGGCGGAATCGGCCCAGTTCTTCGAGTCGCTCGGCATTGCGGGCTGGCTTGCCTACGTCGTCACGTTCTGCGAGATCATTGGCGGTGCAGCGCTGGTGCTCGGCATCCGTACGCGCTGGGCAACGGTCGCGTTGCTGCCGGTGCTGCTGGGCACTCTCTGGGTGCATTCGGGTAACGGCTGGCTGTTCACTTCGCCGAACGGCGGTTGGGAATATTCGGCGATGCTGCTCGTGGTGAGCAGCGTGCAGATCCTGCTCGGTGATGGCGCATTCGCCCTCGCGCCCGAGCGTAGCAGGTCCCTGAACTGAATCGTCCTTGCGGGCGCTCTCCCTAGAGCGCCGTGCGCGAGATTACGTCGCAGACGGCCGCGATGGCCTCGCCGCGGGTCGTCGAGCGGCGCCACGCGGCGCCGATCACGCGCGACGGCGATGGCGGCGCGAATGGCCGCACGGCAAGCCCGCGTGCAGCGCCGAACGGGCCTTCGGCCGCGAGCCGCGGCAGCAGCGTGAGACCGAGACCGGCCGCGACCATCTGCCGCAACGTCTCGAGACTGGTCGCACCGAAATCCTGTTCCTTCGTGCCCAGCTTGCGGCAGACCTCGAGTGCCTGGTCGCGCAGGCAATGGCCGTCCTCCAGCAGCAGCAGTTTCTCATCCGCGAGATCGGCGGGCTTCACGCGGCGGCGCGCCGCAAGCCGGTGGCGGTCCGGCATCGCGACCAGGAAGGCCTCGGCGAACAGCGAACGCGTCTCGAGTCCTCCTGTCTCGGCCGGCAGCGCCAACAACGCGAGATCGAGCTCGCCGTCCACGACACGCGCGATGAGCGGCTCGGTCTGGTGCTCGTGCAACAGCAGCTGGAGCTTCGGCAGCGCACGCTGCAGGCGCGGCGCGATGCGCGGCAACAGGTAAGGGCCGAGCGTCGGGATCAGGCCGATCTTCAGCTGGCCTCCAAGGGGGTCCTGGCTGGCGCGGGCGAGGGCACGGATGTCTTCGGCGTCGCGCAGTATGCTTCTCGCCCGCTCGAGCACGGCCGTGCCTGCCGCCGTCAGCGCGACATGCCGTGGCTGGCGCTCGATCAGCGTAACGCCGAGGTATTCCTCGAGCTTCTTCAGCTGCGCGGACAAGGTCGGCTGGCTGACATGGCACTTGCGGGCGGCGCGGCCGAAATGCCGGGTCTCGGCGAGCGCCACGAGGTATTGGAGGTCGCGGAGGTTCACTGGTTTCCCATAGAGTATGACTATCAGGAACATGATAACAATCGATTGTACTAATGACCAGTCCCGGCCCATCCTGTGCGCACACCCTGAAAGGAGAGCGAACATGATGGGCATCGGCCAGAAGTTTCCAGCGTTCAAGCTGACCGGCGTCGTGAACAACGACGTCAGGACCGCGTTCAAGGATTTCGACCAGAAGAGCCATGCCGGCAAGTGGCTGATCGTGTTCTTCTGGCCGAAGGATTTCACCTTCGTCTGCCCGACCGAGATCGCGGGCTTTGGCAAGCTCAATCGTGACTTTGCCGACCGCGACGCGCAGATCCTGGGTATCAGCACCGACTCGGAGTTCGTGCACCTGGCCTGGCGCAAGGATCGCGAGGAACTGCGCGACCTGCCGTTCCCGATGTTGTCCGACATCAAGCGCGAGTTGTCGTCCGCGCTCGGCGTCCTCGATCCCGAAGCAGGCGTCGCGCAGCGCGCCACTTACATCGTGGATCCGGAAGGCGTCATCCGCTTCGTCTACGTGACCGACCTGAATGTCGGACGCAGCCCGGAAGAAGTCCTGCGCGTGCTCGACGGCCTGCAGACCGATGAACTGTGCCCCTGCAATTGGCAGAAGGGCGATGAAACGCTCCAGGCGGCCTGAGTGGACACCGTCAAAGAAAGGATTCCGGACTACGCCCGCGACCTGCGGCTCAACATCTCATCGGTGCTGACGCCGCAGGGCGCACCGGGTCTCAGTGAATCGCAGCTGTGGATGGTGGCGTTCGCATCCGCGATCGCCTCGCGGAACGCCGAGCTCGCGCGCGCCATCGAGGCAGAGGCGACGGCCCGGCTCGCGCCGGCCGAGATCGAGGCGGCGCGTTCCGCGGCCGCGATCATGGGCATGAACAACGTCTATTACCGCTTCCTGCACCTGGTCGAGGATGAAGAATACGCGAAGCTGCCGGCGCGCCTGCGCATGAACGTGATCGGCAGCCCCGGCATTCCAAAGTCCGACTTCGAGCTGGTCTCGCTCGCGGTCTCGGCGGTCAACGGCTGCGGCAAGTGCGTAACCGCGCATGAGCGCGTGCTGCGCCAGCACGAGGTGAGCCGCGAGGCCGTGCAGTCGGCGGTGCGTATCGCCGCGGTGATCCACGCAGTCGCCGGCGTACTGGCCTACGAGGCCACGCGCGCCGCCTGAGACTTGGTGCCGGGTCGCAGTTTCGCAGTTCTCCAGATTGAACTGCGAAACTG
>JBATEA010000424.1:0-1622 GCA_049663745.1 Steroidobacteraceae bacterium
CGAAGGCGTTCCAGCCGCGACCGATGACCAGGCGTTCCGCGGCGATCTTGAAGAGTAACTGGCCGATGCCGAGCATGAACGCGACCGTCAGCAGGCCGAGCACGCGGCCGGCGCTGATGCTGAAAGGCAGATCGGGGGAGGGCGTGTTCATCGGGTCTCGCTGGATCCGGAGGGGACTTGCGGTCGCGACAAGGCCTGCGCGCGCGTGAGTTCGGTCAGCCTGCGCGACAGTTGCACGATCTTCAGGTACAGGAACACGATCAGCGCGAGCGTGATGACGACCCACAAGTAAAGCACGAGGTCCGCGCCGCGGCCGACACCGAGCGCTTCCGCGAGGCGCGTGGTCTGATCCGGCACCCAGACGAAATACAGGCCGACCAGCACCACGGAGAGCACCGCGAGCCGCAGGAACCGCGAGGTCGAGCGTTGCAGGGCAACCATCGTGGCCACCGTCGCGAGCAGAACCGTCAGAAAAATCTGGATCGTCATCGCAGCAGCCACCCGGCTACCAGGTCCCGCAGGATCATCAAGCTGTTCGACAGCCGTTGACCCTTGGCCATGCTGTAGTTGCTGTAGGTGATCGTCACGGGTACCTCCGCATATCGCAGCCCGAGCTCGCCGACCTGAGCGATCAACTCGGAGGCGTGCGCCATGCCGTCCTGGAGGATGCGCAACCGCCGCGCCGCGGGCGCCGTCATCACGCGCAGTCCGTTGTGCGCATCGGTGAGCCGGAGGCCCGTCGTCAGGTTCGTGAACAGCACGGCCGCCTTCAGCACCAGGCGTCGCGCGGTGGGCAGTCCCTCGGCGTGGCCGAGGAAACGGCTGCCGAGCACGATGTCGAGCCGTGAGCCTTGCAAGACCGCGAGCATGGCGACGAGATCCTCCACCTGGTGCTGGCCGTCCGCGTCGAAGGTCGCGACGTATGTCGCCCCGCGCGCGAGTGCGTAGTCTATCCCGGTCTGCAACGCCGCTCCCTGGCCGGCATTCACGGCGTGGCGCAGAACCACTGCGCCGGCAGCGAGCGCCGCTGAAGCGGTCGCATCGCGCGAGCCGTCATCCACGACCACGACATTCGCGAATCGACTGCGCAGGCCCCGGACGCCCGGCCCGATAACCGCCGCTTCGTTGAACGCCGGAACGACCACCCAGGTCCGCTCTTCGTTATGAGAACCCATTGTGTAGTAAGTTTACCTCCCCATGACGTTCCTGTTCCGTGACACCGATCCGCCCGGCTGGCTGCGCTGGGTGTTCCGGCTGCTGGCCCTCGGCATCGGCGCATTGCATACCGTGATCGCGATCCGGAGCCAATCGATGAATGAGGACGGGATCGGTTATCTCGATCTCGGCCAGGCGTGGTGGCAGGGCGACTGGGACGCGGTGATCAACATCACCTGGAGCCCGCTCTATGCCTGGATTGTCGGCGGTGTCATCCAGTTGACCAAGCCGTCGGTGTGGTGGGAATTTCCGGTCGTCCAGATCACCAACTTTTTCATCTATGCGCTCGCACTGATCGGCTTCGAATTCTTCTGGCGGCAACTCACGCGGGCGTATGCTCGGTCCGCAGCGGGGCAGGGCGAAGTTGTGCGCTTTCCGCCGGCCGTGTGGTTGGCCATCGGCTATTC
>JBATEA010000425.1:0-2387 GCA_049663745.1 Steroidobacteraceae bacterium
TCGGCGCAGGCCTTCACGGCGGTTTCCAGGAAGCGGCCCGAGCGCTCGGCTGCAAGGACCTCACCGGTCGGGCCGACAATCCCGGCGAGATCGAGCGTCGCGAATCCGGGTCCGGCGCCGACATCGATCACCCTGTTGCCACGGCCTATTCCTGCCGTGCGCCAGCATTCGAGAACGGTCGGCCGCCACACACGATGCTGCAGGCCGAGGCGGGCGATCTCCTCGTCGTGGGTTCCGAGTACGTAGTCTTTTTCGGTCATCGCGGCTTCGAGCCCAAGACCCGCGCGGGCAGGAACAAGATGGCTTTGAGCAGCGCGAAGAGCGCGTCAAAGGTGATGCCAACCACGCGGAACGGCAGGGAGATCAGCCAGACTATCGGCCACAGAATCAGTGCGAGAAGGGCCAGTGGCCAGCAAAGCACCAGCAGGATGAGCCAGCCGATCAGCGACAGCATCGTTGTAGGATAGGCATCATGACTGAATGGACACGAAGCATGTTACTGCGGATGGCAGTTCTGCTGCTCGCCCTGGTCGCAGGTCCATCCCAGGCGGCCACCGGGCTCGTCCTTCACAACGCCAACGTCTACACCGGTGACGGCACAAGGCCCCGCGCCGAGGCTGTCCTCGTCAGCGGCAACCGCATCGTATTCGTCGGCAGTAATGCCGAGGTCGCCGCACGAGCCCCTTCCGACGCTCACGAGCTGGATCTCAAGGGATTCACCGTCCTGCCCGGGCTCACGGACTCCCACGCACACCTTTCCGGCATCGGCTGGCGAGAGCTGTATTTCGACCTGACCGGCGTCGAGAGTCTCGCGGACCTGCAGCAGCGTCTGCGCGAGCGCGCGGCGACGGACAAGAGCGCGTGGATTCTCGGGCGCGGGTGGATCGAATCGCGCTGGACACCAGCCGCGTTTCCCGCGCGAGCTGACCTCGATGCTGTGGTCAGCGACCGCCCGGTCATACTCGAGCGCATCGACGGGCATGCGATCGTCGTGAACAGCCTCGCGCTCAAAAAGGCCGGCATCACCCGCGATACGCCGAATCCGCCCGGTGGCGAAATCCTGAAGGATCCCGTGACGGGCGAGCCGACCGGCATGATCGTCGACAATGCCAGGCCGCTCGTCGAAGACCTCGTGCCGCCGCCGACGGAGGATGAAACCAGACTGGCGCTCGAGACCGGGGCGAACCGCAGTGTGCGCGTGGGTTGGACCCAGCTCCAGTATGCGGGCACCACGGAGGCGGAAATCGCATCGCTGTGCCGGCTCTATGCGGAGCGGAAAATCACCCTGCGTGTTTACGCTGCGATCGAGGGCCCGGGCGCGGATGCCGAACGCCTGCTGGCCAGCGGTCCGCGGGCCAGCTGCGATGACCGGTTGGTCGTCCGCAGCGTCAAGCTCTACATGGATGGGGCGCTTGGTTCGCGCGGCGCGGCGCTGCTCGCGCCCTACAGTGATTCGCCGAAAAGTATCGGCCTGCTGCGCAACGAACCGGACGTGATCCTGCGCATCGCGACGGAGGCGCTGAAGAGCGGCGTCCAGGTGGAGACTCATGCGATCGGCGATCGCGGCAACCGCCTCGTACTCGATGCCTACGAAAAGGCAATGACGACCGTGCCGCCCGCGGAGCGCCCGGTCGCCGAGCCGCGCTTTCGCATCGAGCACGCGCAAGTGCTCGATGCTGCCGATATCCCGCGCTTCGCAAAGCTCGGCGTGATCGCCTCGATGCAGACCTCGCACGTCATCAGCGACATGTTCTTCGCGCCGCAGAGACTCGGACCTGGGCGCATCAAGGGCGCCTACGCGTGGCGCAGGCTGCTGGACGCCGGCGCGACCCTCACCGGGGGCAGCGATGCGCCGGTGGAGCAGGGCGATCCGCTCATCGAGTTCTACGCCGCCGTGACGCGCCGCTCGCTCGATGGTTACGCGGGCCCCGACTGGGGACTCGACCAGCGCCTCACGCGCGAGGAGGCGCTGAAGCTTCTGACCTACTGGCCGGCCTACGCGGCCTTCCAGGAAGAGGAGCGCGGCTCGATCGAAGCGGGGAAGCTCGCGGACTTCACGGTGCTGTCATCCGACATCATGCAGGTGCCGGATGGCGAGATCCTGAAGGCGCGCGTCGTGTACACAATCATCGGCGGACAAGTCGTTTACGCGCTGACGAAACAGGATGACCGGGAGATTCGCCCGTAGCCGCGATCAGGGCATCTCCCGCGAAGCGCTCGGGCCACTCAGCTTGATGGCATCCAGCGGCGGGATGACGATCGGCGCGACACCTGCGGCGCTCAGGCGGCCATTGAGTCGTTCCAGGTCGGTCCCACGTATTTCCTGCCACAGTGCCAATGACCGTTCCAGGCGCTGGCCGGTCTCCGCCAGCGCGCGCTGCTGAGGC
>JBATEA010000426.1:0-1807 GCA_049663745.1 Steroidobacteraceae bacterium
ATCCATCTCCTCGCGGATGATGCGCTCGACCTTGCGCAGCACGCGCAGGCCCATCGGCAGCCAGGTGTACAGGCCGCCCGCGACCCGCCGGATCAGGCCGGCGCGCAGCATCAGCTGGTGGCTCACCACCTCGGCATCGGCCGGGACCTCCTTCAGGTTCTGGATCGGGTACGCGGACAGTCGCATGGATCACCTGCGGCGCGGCCAGTGTCGCCGGCCTCAAAGCGCGGTATCTTAGGCGCTGCTTCCCGGGCTTGCCACGGCATCCGCATGAAAGTGGACCTGAACGAGATACGCTCGCGCCGCCGCGGCATCTACCTGCTGCCGAACCTGCTGACGACGCTGTGCCTGTTCGGCGGCTTCTACGCCGTCATCGCAGCGATCGACGGCAACTTCGAGCGCGCGGCGATCGCCATCTTCGTCGCGATGATATTCGACGGGCTCGACGGGCGCGTTGCGCGGCTGACGGGGACCGAGACGACCTTCGGCAAGGAGTTCGACAGCCTGGCCGACATGGTCGCCTTCGGGCTTGCGCCTGCGATCGTCTGCTATCAATGGGGCGTCGCGCGCATCGCGGAGTACGGGTCCGCCTGGGGCCGGTTCGGCTGGATTGCAGCGTTTTTCTTCGCGGCGGCCGCGGCGATGCGCCTCGCGCGCTTCAACGCCCGCGCTGCGGTGCAGGACAAGCGCTATTTCGAGGGACTGCCGAGCCCCTCGGCCGCCGCTGTGGTCGCGGCCTTCATCGGAACCGCGCACAAGTACGAGCCGTCCGGGCTGCTCGGAATCGACGTGACCGGACTGCCGGGACTGATCCTCGCATTCGTCGTCACGGCGCTGGCGGCGATCCTGATGGTCAGCCGGTTCCCCTACCGCAGCTTCAAGGACCGCGCGGCCGGCGAGCGCGTGCGCTATTCGAAATTCCTGCTGGTGCCGCTCGCCATCGCGCTGATTGCCGCCGATCCCCCGGTCGTGCTGTTCGTCATGTTCGGCGGCTTTGCGCTCTCGGGCCCGATCGGCTGGGCCTGGCACAAGTTCCGCAAGAAGCCGCGCGCAGGCGGCGGCGCGGGCGAGGGCGCCTGAGCCGATGGACGCGCGGCGAGTGTCGGTATTGGAGGCCCTCGGCGTCACCGCCTATGTCCCGCGCAGCCGCCAGGTGGGCGCGTCGGCTGCGGGACGTCCGGCGCTGGCGGCCGCCGGAATGGACTGGACGGCGCTTGCCGGCGCGGTGCGCGAATGCACGCTTTGCGGACTCTGTGCATCTCGCATTCAGACCGTGTTCGGAACCGGGGATATCCGCGCGCGACTCATGGTGATCGGGGAGGCTCCGGGCGCCGAGGAGGACCGGCAGGGCGAACCATTCGTGGGGCGCGCAGGCCAGTTGCTCAATTCGATGCTGCGGGCCGCGGGCTTCGAACGGGCCCAGGTCTACATTGCCAACGTGCTGAAGTGCCGCCCACCGAACAATCGCGATCCTGCCACGGACGAAACCGATCATTGCCTGCCATACCTCAGTCGTCAGATCGAGTTGATTGATCCGTCGGTGATCCTGTGCGTGGGCCGTATCGCGGCGCAGCGTCTGCTCGGGCGCGATGAACCGCTCGCGCGGCTGCGTGGACGCATCCACCGGCTGGACCGGACCCCGGTGGTCGTGACTTATCACCCGGCCTACCTGCTGCGCTCGCCGACCGAGAAGCGCAAATCCTGGGAGGATCTCAAACTTGCGCTGGGAGTGCTCGCCGATGGCGACGGCGCGTGATTCATTCGCCGGCCTCAACTGGCGGTTCCGGCCCATGGCGCAGTCGGACCT
>JBATEA010000427.1:0-3155 GCA_049663745.1 Steroidobacteraceae bacterium
AGGCGGTCACGATCTTATTGCCCAGGAATCCGGCCTCGGCTCCCAAAGACGTCGAGGTCTGGACCTCGATGACGAGCCAGTACCAAAACTTCTCGAGGGTCGCGACTGCGACGCTGAAAGCAAAGCCCGGCGAACAACGAGTCGAGTTCGACCCGGTCGAAGCGAAGTACGTGAAATTGCGCGTGCTATCCGGTGCGGCGCCGCAGTCGCTCGAGATAGCTGAAGTGCGCGTCCTCGAATCCGACAAGCGCGGCTATACGCCGCTTTTCGTACGCGCGCCGCTGGTGAAACAGTGGAATGGCAGCCCGCGTGAGGCGGCGCAGCGAGGCCTCGACTGGCTGCAGCAGGCCGCGCCGAACTGGGCAACCACGAACAATTGCTTCGGCTGTCATGTCCAGAGCCAGGTTCTGATGGGGCAGGCCATAGCGCTCAAACATGGCTATCGGGTGAATATGCGCTCCGCGCGCGCGCTTGATGAGCATAGCCGCGGCCAGGAGTCCTGGGGCCGCTGGTTCGATTCGGACTCGGCGTCGGTATTCGGGGCCATGGGCGTGGCCTACGCAGCCGACATGCTCGGCAGCAAGCGGGACAGGGAGCCACGCATATCTCAGTACTACGACTCCGAGGGACTTCTGCTCGTGGCGGCGGATCAACTGTTGACGTTGCAGAAAGAGGACGGCTCCATGCCGGTGGACTTTCCGGAGCCGCCGATCGGCCAGGGCCAATTCATGACCACGGCCAATGCGCTGGTGGCGCTCACGCACGCGGCAAAGCAGTCCGGAGATCCCAAGTACGGGCTGGCGGCGGAACGCGCGATCGGCTGGATCGCTTCTCACGAACCGGAAACGACGCAGGACAAGATCTTCAAGATCACCGCCCTGATGCACTACGGGACACCCGACCAGAAACGATCGGCCTGGTCCGTGGTGGAAACCCTAACGACCGAACAGCAGGCGGACGGCGGCTGGAAGGAAAATGCAGCCAGTGCGGGCTCCAACGCCATCGCGACCGGCCAGGTGTTGTACGCCTTCAAGCAGGCGGGCGTCAGCGTGCACACGCCGATATTCCGGCACGGGGTGGACTTCCTGCTTACGCACCAGATGAAGGATCCGGCGGCGCTCGACAATGGCGCATGGGAGGCCATGAATACGGCGAGCAAGCGGCCGTCCTCTTTCGCGCACACGATGTGGGCAGTGATCGGCCTGGCCGGTGCGTACGGGCCCGAGCCGACGGGCGCGCTGCAGATCGTCAAGCAGCAGGGTGACAAACCGCCGTCGCGCAATCTCGAGATCGTGCTCGACGTTTCGGGTTCGATGAACACGAAGCTCGGCGAGAGCTCGCGCTGGAAGACGGCGCTTGGCATGCTCCAGGACGTCGTGGCGGCGCTGCCGGATGACCTGAATGTCGGCTTGCGCGTGTATGGCCACCGCGAATCATCGAAGTCCCCGCGGACTTGCAAGGACACGGAGCAAGTCGTGCCGATCGCGAGGCTCGATCGCGAACGTATCGTGAACACGGCCTCGCGCCTCAAGCCACGCGGCGAAACGCCGCTGATTCATTCGGTACTCCAGACCATCGGCGACCTGAAAGCTGTGGGTGGCGGCTCGGTGATCCTGATCACCGACGGTGAGGAAAGTTGCAAGGGCAATGCAAAAGCCGCCGCAACCGAACTTGCGGCATCCGGGCTCAACCTCACCCTCAACATCGTCGGCTTTACACTGACCGGCGAGAACGCCATCACCGAACTGACGGCGCTCGCGGGCTCGACCGGCGGCCGCTACTACAGCGCCCAGGACGGAGCCCAGCTTTCACGCGCGGTGAAGCTGGCGGCGCTCCATCGATTGCCGTACGACATTCTCGACTCCCAAGGAAAGGTATTGGTCTCGGGGCAGACGAGCGAGCTGAGCCGCGAACTGGCGCCCGGCAAGTACCGGATCCGCATCGATGCACTGGGTCAGGTGCTCGAAGAGCCCTTGACGATTGTCGCGAACCAGACCACGAGCCTCGGCCTGGGAGTGGACAACGATCGCTTTGTCATCCGCCGGTGAAGCGATGAGGGCATTCGCAATCGTCGTCGCGACCATCAGCCTGGTCTTCGCCACCGGTGCCGACGCGCCCGCGACGCTGACGAAGGTGAATCTCGCCGCGACGGAGGTCGGCGGCGGCATCGAAGAAATCACCGGCTTCGTCGGGCCCGGCTTCACCGGCCGGCGACTCCTTGACGGCCGTACGGCTCCCACCTGGAAACGGGACTGGTACAGCGAAATCGCCGCCGAGCGCAAGAAAGAAGAAGGGGTATTCCGGACCGTAGACGGCCCCGCGGAGAAGCCCCCGCGGCTCGAAGGGCCAGCCTACCCGGTGGAAATCGTCTTCTCCTTCTTCGACCGACAGCCTGCGCTCGTGGGTGCCGTCACAATCGTGCTGCCGGCGGCGCCGGCGCCGCTGCCGAAGGATGTCGAAATCTGGACCTCGCCGGAGAGCGCAACCGAAGGATTCGAGAAAGTGGCGGAGAAGAGCCTGGCCGCGCAACCCGCGGAACAGACGCTCTCGTTTCCCGCCCGCGAAGCGCGCTACGTCAAGCTACGCATCCTGTCGGGCACTTCGGAGACTGACTTCGAGATCGCGGAGGTGCGAGTGCTCGAGTCGGCGCGCGCAGGATACGTGCCGCTCTTTACGCGCGCCAAGGACGTAAAGCGCTGGAAAGGCAGCCCGCGCGAGGCCGCGCAGCGCGGACTTGAATGGCTGCAGCAGGCTGCCGTCAATTGGAATGACTATAGCCCCTGCTTTGGCTGCCACGTTCAGGGCCAGGTGATCATGGGCCAGGACGTCGCGCTCCGGAACGGCTATCGGGTCAGCATGCCCGCCTTGCGCATGCTGGAAGAGTCCGCCCGCGGCAACACCTGGGACACGCCGGCGGGTTGGGCCTACACGGGCATGGCGCTCGCAAGCGCCAATACGATCAGCGGTGCAAAAAAGGCGGATCCGGCGATGCTGAAGGCGCTGGACACGTTGCTGAAACTTCAGTCCAAGGACGGGGCTTTCAGGGAAGAGAAACTGCACCCGCCGGTCATCCAGGGGCCGATCGACGTGACGGGCAACGCGCTGGTCGCCTTCGATTGGGCGGCCTCGCACGGTGGAAAACCGCAGCTCAAGGC
>JBATEA010000428.1:0-3203 GCA_049663745.1 Steroidobacteraceae bacterium
AGAACTGTGCAACCGAAACCGCCCCACCGCCGCAACGAGCCGATGTACCTGCCGTTGATCCTGGAGGCGGTGGCGGCCTGCCGCGGACAGGCGCCCGGAGAGGTTGCAGCGCAGACGACGGCCAATGCGCAGCGCTTTTTTGGTATTAAACTGACGGCTGGCGCGGCAGAGCCGCAGCAAGCCAATAATCAGCACTAATTAGTGTTTATAACCTGCTAATAATTCGGAGCTTTAATGGACTTCCCTCTGGCACTCAGGCAGACCGCGGAATCATTCGACTCGTCGATCGTCCCGCGCCTCTGCGACTACATCCGGATTCCGAACAAGTCCCCGGATTTCGATCCGGACTGGCAAGCGCACGGCCACATGGATCGCGCCGCGGAGCTCATGGCCGCCTGGTGCCGCGAGCAGAAGATCAAGGGGCTGAAAGTCGAGATCCTGCGCGCCGGCACGCGCACTCCTTTGCTGTTCTGTGACATTCCCGGTACGGGATCCGGCACGGCGCTGTTGTACGGGCACATGGACAAGCAGCCGGAATTCACGGGCTGGGCGGAAGGCCTGTCGCCCTGGGAGCCGGTGCTGCGCGACGGACGGCTCTACGGCCGCGGCGGAGCGGACGATGGCTACGCGGTCTTTTCGTCATTGACCGCGATACGGCTGCTCCAGCAGCAGGGCATTCCCCATGCCCGCTGTGTCGTATTGATCGAGGCCTGCGAGGAAAGCGGGAGCTATGACCTGCCGTACTACGTGGACCTGCTCGCCGACCGGCTCGGCACACCGAGCCTCGTGATCTGCCTCGATGCCGAATGCGGCAATTACGACCAGCTCTGGTGCACGACATCGCTGCGCGGCAACCTGGTCGGCACGCTGTCGATCGCCGTGCTCACCGAGGGCGTACATTCGGGCGCCGGCACGGGCGTCGCACCCTCGGTATTCCGGATCGCAAGAACACTCCTCGCCCGCGTCGAGAATGACGTCACCGGCGACCTGCTGCTGGACGAACTGTACGTGGACGTCCCCCCTGCGCGGCTCTCGCAGGCCAGGGCGGCAGCCGCGGCGCTGGGCGCGCAGATCGTGGGCAAGATCCCATTCATTTCCGGCGTCCGGCCGTTGACCGATGCGCCCTATGAGCTGATCCTGAACACCACCTGGCGGCCGTCGCTCGCCGTGACCGGCGCCGGTGGCCTGCCGGAATTGCAGAATGCCGGCAACGTGCTGTTGCCGCGGCTCGACCTCAAGCTGTCATTCCGCATGCCACCGACCAATGATCCTGCTGTCGCTGCGGCGGCCGTGAAGAAGCGGCTGGAAGCAGATCCGCCTTACGGTGCGAAAGTCAGCTTCGACGTGGGCTCCTCGCTCGCAGGCTGGAATGCCCCGGCGCTCGCTCCGTGGCTTGAGCGCTCCATGCGCGAAGCCTCCACGGCGACCTTCGGTCGCGACACGATGTATCTGGGTACCGGCGGCAGCATCCCGTTCATTGGCATGCTGGGCGAGAAATTCCCGGGAACGCAATTCCTCGTGACCGGGGTGCTGGGTCCGCACGCCAACGCCCACGGACCAAACGAGTTTCTGCACCTGGCCTGCGCGCAAAAAGTCACCGTTTGCGTGTCCAAGGTGCTCGCCGACCATTGCCGCCAGGCAGCCGGCTGAGGAAGGAATCAGCGACGCGCCAGCGGGCTTGGCTCGGCTTGCCGCGTGATTTCCTCCCAGGCAAGGCGACAGCGTTCCTGTGCGGCGCTCGCGGCCTCAGGCCCCAGCGCAGGATATTCCGCAGCGAGCGCCGCGAGCTGCGCGACCTTTGGCGGCCGCCCCTTGGGAAACCGCCCTCGTTCCGTGAACACGATGCGGCCTTCGACCGGCACGTCGCCCGCCAGCTGGCGCACGGCTGCGACCCGGTCGTAAAGCGCCTCGAGCGGATTCAGGAAGGTCGAACGCTCGATTCCGTTCATGACCGTCCATTCGTGCATGTGCTCCCCGCCGAAGACGACGCCGGCGACGTCGCGCAGGTCGATGACCAGCAGTCCGCGCCCGGTCATCAGCAGAAAATCGAGGTGCAGGTGGCCGCCGCTTCCGTCGGGCACGACGATGTCCCGCAGCGAGGCCAGTGCAATCGATTCCACCGCTTTGACGACCTGTTTCCGGGCGCGGCTATGACGCCAGCGGCGGAAGCCGGCGGCGCTGCCGAGCAGGATCAGCCCGACCAGCACAACGCCGAGTACGACCTGGACGATGAGGCTGTCGGTGCTCATGCGGCCAGCAGCCGTTCGCGCAGCGCGGTGAGGCTTGCGTCGATGCGCGTGCGCCTGGCCGGTCGCTCAAGCAGGCGGGCGAGTGCCGGTGGCGGCGAGTCGGCCCGGCCGACGAGCGGGTCGACGATTTCCGGGAATTTCGCCGGGTGGGCGGTCGCGACCAGGACCCAATGTGACTCGCGGCGGTCCTGGGCGGGCAGCATGCGATAGGCCCGCGCTGCAGCCGCGCTGTGCGGGCAAAGCGTCAGGCCCGTCTGCCGGTGTTCGGTCTGGATGGTCTTGCGTATCAAGTCGTCTCCGATGGATACCGCGCGCAGGCGCCCGGCCATGATCGCATGGTCACGGTACAGGAACCGAAGTCGCTCGAAATTGCTCGGATCGCCGACATCCATTGCACTTGCGATGGTAGCGATGCTGGGCCGAGGTCGCCATCGCCCATCGGCCAGGTAATCCGGGACCGCGCGGTTGGCATTGTGCGCCAGAAGGATCTCGCCTATGGGCAATCCCAGTTCGCGCGCCCAGACGCAGGCGACGGCCTGGCCGAGATTGCCGGAAGGAATCACATAATTGGCGGTGCCACCCTCGGCATCACGGATCCTGAGACTGGAAGTCGCAAAATAAGTGATCTGCGGCAGCAACCGGCCGATGTTGATGCTGTTGGCGGATGACAAGCGCAGCCTCTCCCGCAGCCGCGCATCCCGGAATGCCTCCTTTGCCAGCCGCTGGCAATCGTCAAAGCTGCCGCGCACCGCGAAGCTCGTGACATTGCCGTCCCAGCAGGTCAGTTGCCTTTCCTGCATCGGCGACACGTTGCCGTCCGGATACAGCAATACGACTTGAAAGTCAGGTTTGCGGTGAAAGGCGGCGGCGACAGCACCACCGGTGTCGCCGGAGGTCGCAACGAGAATCGTCAATACACGCGCGTCAGATCGGGTAATTCGTGCGAAGCAAGAG
>JBATEA010000429.1:0-2372 GCA_049663745.1 Steroidobacteraceae bacterium
GTCCAGTGCCACCTCGACCTCCTGGCCGATGATGACTTCCATCTCTCCGTTCTCGTTGCGGAATTGTTCCGCCGGAATCACCGCTTCGGACTTCAGGCCGACGCTGACGATCACGACATCGGCATTCACGTCGACGACGATGCCGGTCAGGATCTGGCCTGGCTTGATCTGACGGCTCGCAAGACTCTGCTCAAAAAGTTGTTGAAAGGATTCGGTCATTGGTTTTCCGGGCCCCTGGGGCCCATGGTTGGTTTCATGCCGCGCCGCTTCCTGCCGCGCTGGGTCCTGTAGTCACCGGCGCAGGCTCCCTGCCGCGCCGACCTGCGCCGGCTTCCGCCGGCGACTTGCTCAACTCTGCCGCGCCAGACCGGGGAAGCGTTCGCGCGCGAGTGAAACCACCCGCCCGACGACCTCCTCGATGGAGAGCGCGGTCGAATCCACGACGATCGCATCCGGGACGGCAATCAGCGGTGCCACGGGTCGCGTGGTATCCCGCCTGTCCCGCTCGGCGATCTCCGCGGAAAGGGCGGCGAGGTTAACACTCAACCCCTTTTGTTTCAACTGCTTATAGCGCCTGCGGGCCCTCTCTTCGGGGCTCGCCGTCAGGAATACCTTGAGCCCGGCATCGCGGAAAACGATCGATCCCATGTCGCGTCCGTCGGCCACGAGTCCGGGTGGCCGCGCAAACGCCCGCTGGCGGCCCAGCAGGGCCGATCGCACCTCGGGCCAGGCCGCGACCCGGGACGCGGCTTCGCCGGTCTGTTCGCGGCGCAGTTCCTGCGTTACGTCCGATCCCGCCAGCAAAACGCGTTCCTCCCCCTGGGAATCTGTCTCGAATATCACATCGAGCGCCGCCGCCAGCCGCGCATGGCCGGCCACATCGTCGGCTGCGAGGCCGACTCGCAGCCCCGCAAGCGCCACCAATCGGTAAAGGGCCCCGCTGTCCAGCAGGTGCCAGCCGAATTGCTTCGCGACCAGGCGCGCCACGGTGCCCTTGCCCGAACCCCCGGGGCCGTCAATCGCGATGACCGGCACCACGCTCATGCCCTCTCGCCGATGAGCAATCCTGCGCCGCGTGCCGTCGCTGCGAAGCCCGGAAACGACGTCGCGACATAACGCACGTCGCGGATCATCAGCGGTTGGCTTGCACGGGCCGCGAGGACGGCGAAGGACATTGCGACGCGATGGTCGCCGCGGCTTTCGACGACGCCGCCGCGGACGTTTCCGCCACGAATGCGTATTCCATCGTCAAGTACCTCGACGTCCACGCCCACCTGTTTGAGGCCTTCGCCCATGACGGCAATCCGGTCGCTCTCCTTGACCCTCAGTTCGGAGGCACCGGTAACGATCGTCTCGCCTTCCGCGACCGCGGCCGCGGCGAACAGCACTGGAAATTCGTCGATGGCACTCACGACGAGCTCGTGGGGCACGGCAACGCCGCGCAGCGGCCCGGGCATGATTTCGAGGTCGGCCGCCGGCTCTGTGCCGAGATTCCGGGACGCAACCAGGCGGATGTCCGCACCCATCAATCGCAGGATCTCGATGAGCCCGGTTCGCGTCGGATTGACACCCACGCCGCGGATCACCAGCGGAGCTGTGCCCGCGATCAGGGCCGCGACGATGAAAAATGCGGCCGAGGAAAAGTCACCGGGGACATCGATCCGGCAAGCCTGCGGCGTCGCGGGCCCCCTGATTGAAATTTCCGTGCCATTGCGTTCCACGGGCACACCGAAGGCGGCCAGCATGCGTTCGGTGTGATCGCGTGTCGGGGCGGATTCGATGACCAGGGTGCGCCCGGTTGCGTAGAGCCCGGCGAGCAGGATCGCCGATTTCACCTGTGCGCTGGGCACGTCCAGTTCATGCGCAACACCCTGCAAGGCCCTGCGTCCCGTGATTTCAACCGGTGGCCGGCCACGCTGCGTACGGAATCTCGCGCCCATTCGTCGCAGTGGCGCGCCGACGCGATCCATCGGCCGGCTCATCAGCGAACGGTCGCCCACGAGCACCGAATCGAATGCCTGGCCGCACAAGATGCCGGCCAGGAGCCGCATGCCGGTTCCGGAATTACCAAGATTCAAAGCGGCGGGCGGCGCCTTCAGCCCGTGCAGGCCGACGCCATGGATAACCAGCCGGTCCGCCGCGGGGCGCTCGATTCGGACTCCCATTGCCTCGAATGCCGCAAGAGTCGCAAGACAATCGTCGGAGGCGAGAAAGCCGCTGACTTCAGTGACGCCCTCGGCGATCGCGCCCAGCATCACGGCGCGATGCGAGATGGACGTGTCGCCAGGCACGCGGATTTCACCCGACACGCGGCCGCCCGGCCCGGCCACGAAGCTTGCCGATGGCCCGCTCATGCCGTTTCCGCAAGCGCC
>JBATEA010000430.1:0-1543 GCA_049663745.1 Steroidobacteraceae bacterium
AAGCAGGGAGACCAATGCGAGGCACCCGGACCGCGCCGCCCGCGTCGCCCTTGACCTCTCCGACCAGCTAACGAATGATCGTTCCACAGGGGATTTTTTAAGCATGTTCGTGTCCCCGCAACTCTTCACAGAAGGGCTTTGTGACAACCCACGATAGTCTCGCAGAACTGGGCCATCCCGGCACGAGTCCCACAAAGACCGCGAAGCGAGCGGTTGCGCCATGACCGCGACCAGCGATCGCCTGGTTTCTTTTAATCCGGCGACTGGCGACCGGCTCGGCGATGTCCCGGTGGCCGGTGTCGAGGAAATCGAAGCGGCCGTCGGTGCCGCGCGGGCGACACAGCCCGGCTGGGCCGCGATGACCGGCGCGGACCGCGCCCGCATCCTGCGCCGTGCCGCAGAGATCCTGCGCGCACGCAATGGCGAACTCGCGGAACTCGAAACCCGCGACACCGGCAAGCCGATCCAGGAGACGCGCGTCGTCGATGTCGTCTCGGGTGCCGAATGCCTGGAATATTTCGCCGCCCTCGCGCAGAGCGCCGCCGGCGAGCACATCGACCTCGGCCCGCAGGCCTTCGGCTACACGCGCCGCGAGCCGATCGGCATCGTCGCCGGCATCGGCGCCTGGAATTATCCGCTGCAGATCGCCTGCTGGAAGTCGGCTCCCGCGCTCGCCTTCGGCAACGCGATGATCTTCAAGCCCGCGAGCCTCACCCCGCTTACCGCAGCCGAGCTCGAGAAGATCTACCGCGAAGCCGGCCTGCCGTCCGGCGTCTTCCAGGTGGTGCAGGGACATTCCGGGACCGGACGCCTGCTGACGCGCCATCCGGAGATCCGCAAAGTATCGCTCACGGGCTCGGTTGGCACCGGCAAGGCGGTGATGAGCGACGCCTCCACCACGGTCAAGGCCGTCACGCTCGAGCTCGGCGGCAAGTCGCCGCTGATCGTGTTCGATGACGCGAAACTCGACCAGGCCGTTTCCGGCGCGCTGCTCGCCAATTTCTATTCCGCGGGCGAGGTCTGCTCGAACGGCACGCGCGTATTCGTGCACCGCAAGGTCAAGGACGAGTTCCTCCGCAGACTCGTCGCGCGCGTCGGCGCCATGCGCATTGGCGACCCGATGGACCCGGCGACGCAGGTCGGCTCACTCATTTCCGAAGAGCACATGCAAATGGTCCTCGGTTACATCGCGCGCGGCCGCGCGGAAGGCGCGCGCGTGCTGGTGGGCGGAAAACGCCGTACCGACGGTGCGCTCGCGAAAGGATTCTTCGTGGAGCCGACGGTCTTCGATGGTTGCCGTGACGACATGACCATCGTCCGGGAGGAGATCTTCGGCCCGGTGATGTCGGTGCTCGAGTTTCAGGACGAGGAAGAGGTCATCCGGCGCGCGAACGCCACCGAGTTTGGCCTCTCCGCCGGTGTCTTCACCAACGACCTCAATCGCGCGCACCGCGTGATCGCGCGGCTCGAGGCCGGAACTTGCTGGATCAATCACTTCAACGTGACGCCGATCGAACTGCCCTTCGGCGGCGTCAAGCTCTCC
>JBATEA010000431.1:0-1509 GCA_049663745.1 Steroidobacteraceae bacterium
GCGCAACCGGTATGCGTGAAAGCCACCGGCTTCTTCGAATGTCCGATCGCATCGGCCGCGGTCTGGCGGCCGCAATGACTCAGGTCCACCAGGATACCCAGATCATTCATCTGCTCGATGGCCTCGACACCGGCACGGCTGAGGCCGGCATTTGCCGGTTCGAGGCAGCCATCGCCCAGCAGGTTGCGGCGGTTGTAGGTCGGTTGAATGATGCGGATACCCAGGCGATAGAACTCCTCCAGGCGTGACAAATCGGTTTCGAAGGCGACGCCGTCCTGGAATCCATACAGGAGTCCGACGCGGCTGTTTTTCTTGGCGGCGACAATGTCGGCGGCCGTGCGAATGCGGCACAAGGTGTCGGGATGCCGGTCGATCTCGCCCTCCAGTTCTCCGATCCCGAGCACGGCCTGGGCGAACGCGGCATCCGGCGGCGTCGTGCCGACCGGCAGAATCGTCTGGTGCACGCAGGTGAGCCCGGATGCGCGCGCGTCCGCGATGAATGCGTCCGTCAGCGGCTTGCCGGGTTCTCCCGTGGAATTCCCGAGGCCTCCGAGGCCATCGATGACGATGGCGTCCCGATACGGATTGCTGTCGGCGGCCCATGCTGCACTTCGCAGCGCGAATGCGATCGCGGCGGCTGTGCTGCCGGCTACAAAGGACCGGCGCGAAAGGCTGTTCATCGCGGGAACTCCCTGCTGGCGAACCAGAACCTACCGCTTCGCGTGCAGGCGCTTGACAGCGCTGGCGCGCGGCTTCACGGGCGGCGTCGCATCCGTGTGCAGCGTCATGAGGGCTTCCATCAGGTCCTCCTCCTTGCTCGAGCAGACGCCAAGCACCAGCGCCTCCTCGCAGCCTTCAGGCACGACATAGGCGTGGCCCATGGTGCTGTCGATGTAGATCGACTCGCCCGCCTGCAGCACCACCGGTTCGTAAAACTCGGTATGGATCTCCACCGGTCCTTCGAGGATGTAGATGTATTCCTCGCCCGGGTGGCGGACCAGGTCGCCGAATTCCTTGACGCTCTTGGCCCGGATGCGCGTGACCGTCGGCACCATGCGCTTGTGCCGCAGTTCGGGGCACATATAGAAGTAATCGTAATTGGGTGTGTTCACCCGGACCGCATTCTCGAGATTGCCGATGGAGCGGCGCGCGGTGATCGGCGCGTCCTGTCCGTCGTCCGATTCGCTGAACAGGTCGGACATGCGCAGGTTGAGCCGCTGGCTCAATTGCATCAGCTTGTCGTAGGTCAGTGTCAGGCGGTCGTGTTCCACCTTCGCGAGCGTGGAAAACGGTATGCCCGTGCGCTCACTCATTTCCTTGAGCGTCCAGTTGTTGCGCTGCCGCAGTCCGCGCAGCAGGCTTCCCAACGTGGGCCGGCGAGTCTTGGAGTTAGTCAGGTTCGCTCTCCAATGCAGACATCGATTTTCGCAGGCTGCCGGATGGCGCAGCAGACTTTTTGACGTCTTTCTCTGGATGGGCCTATTATGACCTCATCAGGATAATCGATCG
>JBATEA010000432.1:0-2488 GCA_049663745.1 Steroidobacteraceae bacterium
CTGATATTCGTTGCCGGCGTCGTGTTGCTGATATCGGGCGCAACGCCGGGCGTGGATGAGCGGCTCAAGGTGCTGCGGCAGGTGCTGCCGCTGCCGCTGGTCGAGTTGTCGCACCTGGTCGGCAGCATCACCGGCCTGGGACTCCTGGTCCTGTCGCGCGCTTTGTTCCGCCGCGTGCGCGAAGGTTACCGGCTGACGGTCTGGCTGCTCGCGGCCGGCATCGTCGCTTCGATGTTGAAGGGCCTCGATTTCGAGGAGGCAAGCCTGCTGGCAGTCGTGCTGGCGGTGCTCTGGCTCGGCAGGAGAGCGTTCCATCGCCCCGCATCGATCGTTGATGACCGAATGACTCCGGTGTGGATCATGAGCATCGCGGGCGTGCTGGCGGCAGTCGTCTGGATAGCCGTTTTCGCCCACCGCCATGTCGAGTATTCGGCGGTCGATTGGTGGGCATTTGCCACCTCAGGCGCTGTGCCTCGCGCGCTGCGCGCATCGGTGATCGTCGCGCTGGGCGCGGGCGCATTGTTTGCGCTGGACCTGCTGCGTCCGGCGCGGCCCGATCCTGTGGTCCCGGACGCCGGGGACCTGGAGCACGCGCGGCGGGTCATCGCGAAGTCGGATGCGACGCTCGCCAACGCCGCGCTGACCGGCGACAAGCGACTGCTGTTCTCGCCCGGCGACGACGCATTCATCATGTACCAGGTGGCGGGCCGGAGCTGGGTCGCACTGGGCGATCCGGTCGGCAATCGCAGCCGGAGCGAGGAACTCGCATGGCAATTCCGCGAGCTCGTCGACCGGCACGGCGGCTGGGCCGTGTTTTACCAGGTCGACAGCGAACGGCTGCCGCTGTACATCGACCTGGGATTGACGCCAATCAAGATCGGCGAGGTGGCACGAGTGCCGCTGCAGGATTTCAACCTGGAAGGCGGCGCACGCGCCGATCTGCGCCAGGCCCATCGACGCGCGATGCGCGATGGCGCGACCTTCGAAGTCCTGGCGCAGGGCAGCGCTGAAGCCATCTCGATTCTGCCGGCGCTGCGCCGCATATCGGATACCTGGCTCCAGGAAAAGGCGACCGCCGAGAAAGGTTTTTCCGTCGGCAGTTTTGGCGAAGCCTACCTGCGCCAGTTTCCGCTCGCGGTCGTGCGCCGCGAAGGCGAGCCGGTCGCATTCGCCAATCTGTGGACGGCGGCGCTGGACGAGCTGTCCGTCGACTTGATGCGCTTCAGCCCCGACGCACCGCGCAGCGCGATGGATTTCCTGTTCATTGAACTGATGCTCTGGGGTCGCGAGCGCGAATTTCGCTGGTTCGATCTCGGAATGGCGCCGCTGGCGGGGCTGGAACAGCATCCGCTCGCACCGTCCTGGAATCGCGTCGGCGGCTTCATCTACCGCTACGGCGAGCACTTCTACAATTTTGACGGCCTCCGGCGTTACAAATCCAAGTTTGCGCCGGTGTGGGAGCCGCGGTTTCTCGCCTCGCCCGGCGGCTGGACGGTCCTGCCGCGCATCCTGATGGACATCTCCGCGCTCATTGCCGGCGGGGTGCGGGGTCTGTTGTTCCGGTGACTACGGCTGCGCGGTGCAATCTGGCGATGCTGCTGCTGGCGGCGCTTTTCTGCTCGTCGCGCATCAGCGCCCAGGCGGTGGAAATCCCTGCGGTCGACGACCTGCCGTTGATCGAGGTGCCGGTACGCGGCGACCGGCCGCACGTCGTCGCTGCGCGCGAACCCCCACTGGTCGTGATTCTGACCGGCGACGGCGGCTGGGCCGAAATCGATCGGGAGATCGCTGCGGTCCTGTCCGCCAATGACATGCCGGTCGTCGGATTCAATTCGCTGCGCTACTTCTGGAAGCCGCGCTCACCCGAAGAGGCAACGCGTGATGTCGCGCGCACCGTCAGGCATTACCTGCACGAATGGTCGCTTTCGCGCGTCGTGTTCATCGGCTATTCGTTCGGCGCCGATGTGCTGCCATTCGTCGTGAACCGGCTGCCTGCGGATCTCCATGGCCGTGTCGACGGCGTGGTGCTGATCGGCCCCAGCCGATTGGCGACATTCGAGGTTCATATCAGCGCCTGGCTGCCCTGGAAGACGCCCGCAGGAGCGCCGCTGGCCCCGGAACTGGCGAACCTGGATGCCCACCGGGTGCTTTGCATCCATGGTTCCGATGAGCAAGATTCATCGTGCGCCGATCTCGCAGGGGCTGGTGCGCGCGTTCAGGAGATCAGTGGCGGCCACCACTTCGATCGCCAGTACCCGGAAGTTGCCAATCGTCTGCTGGCATTCGTGCAGGAGACGATGCTCAGGCAATGACGGATTCCGCCCTGAGTGCTTCCAGTTCCCGTGCTTCGAGTCCGAGCACCTGCGTCAGTACTTCCGTCGTGTGCTGTCCGAGCAGCGGCGGCGGGTCGCGGTACTCGAGATTCGTGCGCGAATAGAGCACCGGATTGCGGACCTGCGGAACCTGGCCGCCGACCGGATGGGGCAGG